>JANELJ010000267.1 GCA_024511395.1 Gammaproteobacteria bacterium
ATTTCTTTATAAATCAATGTGCTATGATTTATTCAGGTCGGACTAGATATGATAATCCAGGCAAGAACAAATCAGTCCTGTATTATACTGATGAAGCAGGGGGATACGTCAATTATTTAGCTTAATTAATGAAGTGTTCTGGTTTAGGAACATTCGAGTATTTTTAAGGACTGTGAAATTTTAAAAAATTATATTAAAAATGGTGCCGGCACCAAGAGTCGAACTCGGGACCTACTGATTACAAGTCAGTTGCTCTACCAACTGAGCTATACCGGCACTAATCAATGAAGATTGGCGCGTATTATACTGAGGTTTATTTGGTCAGGCAACCTTTATTTTCTGCACTGAGTTAATTTAAGCTGCTTTTTTTCAATCAGGCTATTTAGAGGCTCAAGCGGCTCATCACTCTGTAATTCCAGCTGTAAATTATAGAGGCTGTTTTTATCATCGCTGATGGCTTCTATGGTCGTTGAGAAGCCCGGTTTATTGGCACGTGCAGCCACTTTTTCGGCAGCTTCACGTTTTTTAAAGACTCCCAGAGCAATGGCATTTTTTCGACCATCAATGGACATGACATAATGATCAGTCATACCGTTCTGATCCAAGCGTGACAGTGCTTCATTACGCAATTTTTTGCTTTTTAATGGTGGTATATAAATTCTGTAGTAAGTTATCTTGGGGGTAGTTTCAATCCCAAATGATATGCGATTGGCATACAATTGTTCCAGCTCCAGCTTGATAATATCCAGTTCCTGCTTTTTAAATGGCCCCAACATAAAGCAGTTGGTAATAGTTTGCTGGTCATTTTCTCTGGTTTGATTCTGGTTTTGTGCAGTATTAATGGTTGTTGTCTGTTTAACTTGCTGAGCCTTTCCGGGCTCAGTTGATGATTCAGAACTTTGCTGTGGTTTTGAGCCCTGGTTTTCAGACTCCTGCTCCTGCAGGTCTGTTGATACTGGTTTGTCTAAAATTTCAATACTGATTATATAAGCAGTATTCTTTTGTGCCGGTAAAACTGATTTTTGTTCAATTTCTGCCGTTTTATCCAGATCCTGGTCAATAGCCGTATTATTGTTTTGAGAAACTTCTGTGGATTCTATACTTTTCTTCTGTCCGGACTGTATGGCCTGATTAAAATTACTGTCGTTATTATTTAGTTCTTCCAATAACACTATGCTTTTGTCAGAAGACTGGCTTAAACTGCTTTCTGGAATAATCAGAGAATCTTTATAAGACAGGTTATAAGCAAAATAGACAATATTAAGCATTACCGTAATATAGAATAACCACTTCATAGACATTCCTTGTTAAGCTTTTGTTCGGCCACAATTCTTAAACCTTCCAGAACCAGCATTTCTCGATAATGAAACTGATGCATGGATAATTGTTGTATCTGTTCAGTGTCACCTCCGGTAATAATGCATTGAGTATTGTCACCAAATTCCTGCCGGATATCTGCGACAATGCGCTCAATATAGGCACTTATTTGATACAGGGTACCGCCTAAAATAGCATCATGGGTATTATTGGCAAGCAGTGAGGAATTATTATTATAGTTTTTAGCATTATTTTCAATAAAAGGGAGGTTAGTGGCCTGCATACCCAATGAATCCCGAGCGGTTTTAAGTCCCGGAGTGATCAGCCCCCCAAGGTGCATACCATCATCGGTTACCACATCGACCGTAACAGCCGTACCGCAATCAACCACACAGATATTATCTGAGAATTCATTATGTGCCGCTATCATGGCTAGCCAGCGATCAGAACCTAATAACCGTGGGTTCTGGTAACGGGTTGAAAGCCCATAACTATTTTGTTCAACTACAATCTGCTGTGGCTCTATTCGCCAGAGTTCCTGTGCAATGTCGGCAATGGTATAAAATACCAGCGGATTGCTGACACTGGAAACAAAAACCTGATTAACGACCAGATTTTCCAGTTCTGTGCGCAGCTCCTGGCTGAGATTGGAATAATCCAGTATGAAATAATCTGTAACAGGTTCACTGATTGATTCAAGCACTGAATATTTGAGACAGGAATTACCTGCATCAATTAAAATAATACTCACTGTTTTCCTTAATTTTTTGCCGATGTCTCAGCTTTTACAGAGACATCGGCAGCATATACTGATTTTGTTAACAGCCGATTATCCCTGATAAATTCAATCAGCAGAGCACCATCATGAGCAAGCCCCTTAACCCAGGCCTCATAATTAGCATTATCCTCTGCAACCTGAACGGTTTTCTGATTTAAAAAATCATAGGACATCCAGTCCTTAACAAAAACTTCAAAATTGAATTTATTTAAGTTGTTAAAGGTAGCGATCAGCTCTTTAACAAGATACGCTATAATAGCATTTCTATCAAAAAAAATACCACTCTGTTTACTCAGACTGGTCCATTTCTGGTCAATTTCAGGGTTAATCTGCATATTAATATTTAAGCCAATACCGCAGATAATAATTGTCTGTTCAGTTCGATTAACCGCTTCAATAAGTATCCCACCCAGTTTTCTACCATCCAAATAAATATCATTGGGCCATTTAATTTGCACTCCCCTGATACCAAACCGATTCAAAGCCTTACAGATAGAAATACCTGCCAGCAGAGGTAAAAAATTTAGGTTTTCAGTTGAAGTCAAACTAAATGCCAGAGACATATAAATATTCTGAGCCAGTGGTGATTGCCAGACCCGCTCCCGACATCCCTGCCCCTGATTCTGATATTCTGTTAACAGTAAAGAATATCCAGACTGAGGAAGGTAGTCTCTAACCAGAATATTAGTCGACTGAGTTTCAAATACAATATTAACAGCCTCCAGCTGTTGCAATAAATCTGGAGACAACTGACTCCTAATAGACAAAGCAGCAAGAGGAATAACAGGAAACTTTAGATAATAATGCCCTGTTTTTTCAACAATGGGGAGTCCTTTTTCAATAAGCCCGCAAACGAGGTAATGGGAGACCTGGGAGACTGGTATTTTCTTCTGATCTGTTAAGTAATAGAACAGTTCATGTTCTGTTTTAGGGGTGGAAGATTTTAAAGTCATAGTAGGTATTATAGAGGAAAAAACGTTCAACGTTGAACAAAAATTGTAAAATCGCTTTTTCTTCAGTCAAGTAAAATTTTAAATATTTTGCACAAACTTAAAGATAAATAATATTGCTCTGTCTCTTTCTGAACGTTGTTTTTT
>JANELJ010000268.1 GCA_024511395.1 Gammaproteobacteria bacterium
TGGCTTCATTCTGGTCTGGAAATTTGCAAGCTAATAAGGCTTATTTTACCAAAAACCTGCAAATTTAATACCCATAATTCGCCAATATTTCCTTATAAATCAATGTGCTATGATTTATTCAGGTCGGACTACATAACTTTAAAAAGTCCATTTATTTAGCTGAATTTTTTATAAAAAAAACCAAAAATATGTTTTTTTGTCTAACAGAACACATTTCAGAGCTGCAGACACTTCTGCAACGCTATCAGCTTGAAATCAATACCATAGCTGAACAGCAGAAAATTCCCGGCAGCTGGTTCGGTGAGCCTGAAGCCGACATTATCCAGAATCGGCTTTATGTCCGCTCTGACACCCCGGTACATTCTGCTTTGCATGAGTCCTGTCATTATATCTGCCTGGACCAGGCCAGACGTGATCAGCTGCATACTGATGCTGCCGGCGGGTATGATGAAGAAAACGGGGTCTGTTATCTGCAGATTCTACTGGCCGACTACCAGCCTTTTATGAATCAAACACAAATGATGGCGGATATGGATGACTGGGGCTACACCTTCCGGCTGGGTTCAGCACAGCGCTGGTTTAAAGAAGATGCCGAAGATGCCCGCCTGTGGTTACAGAATCATGGTTTAATTGATAAGATCGGCAAACCGACCTGGAGACTACGTAAATAACAGAATGTAGATAAATAAGGGCATTCGTCAGGCTTGATTTTGTTGTATTCCATACTAGGCTAGAAGTATTAGCCATCTAATTTATCTAGAGTCACCATGCGCTTTGATTCAATTCATAATTATTATGAAACCCTGGTGTGGTCAGGGAACTCATTCAAACATTTGTAGAGGACATTAAAAACATAGATGAAGACTACCTGCAGGATATTGTCTGTGTGGCTCTGAATATGCTGCCGGCCCGTTATGTCAGACATGATGTGGATATGGCCTTCTTTTTAACCACCCAGGAACGTGCTGATATGGATAAAGCTGTTAAGGAAGCCGTGCAGAAAGCCAAGGCCCATGTTGATAAACAGGAATCTGATAACAGGCCGAATACCTTTTCACAATAATATTTAACGCTGGCTCACAGAGTCAAAACAACTAATTACCGTGAGTCTGACAATAAAACAGAGTATAATGTGTGGTTCCTTACCCGTTAGTATTAACAGCCTGAGAGATAACCATGCCCCAGAATTCGGATAAATACAATATTGCCATCGATGTCGATGTTCAGTATATCGAAGAACAATCGGCCCCCGGTAAGGAGCGCTATGTATTTTCCTATACCATTAATATTCTTAACAAGGGCACAGAAGCCGTCCAGTTAATCTCCCGTCACTGGATAATTACTAATGCCGAAGGCCAGACCCAGGAAGTTAAAGGCCCTGGTGTGGTGGGTGAACACCCTTATTTAAAACCCGGCGAAAGTTTTACCTATACCTCCGGCACCATTATTGATACCCCAGTCGGCAGTATGCAGGGCAGTTACCAGATGAAAGCCAGTGACGGGTGGATGTTTGATGCAGAAATCCATCCATTCACTCTTGCCAAGCCCAGTTTTCTTCATTAAGCAGCTGATTTTACTGGTATCTTTTCAATATACATGATTCAGGTATGATTTTAGGTCTATAAAAGCTATACTGTAAGAAACAATCTCCAGCCATTTAAGTCATTATGATTAAAAATATTCTGAACCGGACAGGGCAGTTTCTTATCAGTATCTTTGCCATACTGATCACTGCGTTGTCTTTTGTTCTGCTCAGTTTACAGATCCTGTTTATCAGCCTGATCTGGATGGTACTAAGCTTCCTGCAGCATCTGAACAGCAAACTAACTCACTACAGTCTTGAACGCTGAAACAGTCTTGAACGTTAAATTCCAGCCGTTACCACTTTAACCCGGATATTATTATAAAACGTCATGTATATTCTTGATCGTTATCTTATAAAAACCGTACTCAGCTCCACCTTCCTGTTCCTGTTTATTATTCTGGCTTTATACGGGTTTATTGCCCTGGCAGACGCCTTTAAATACGTCGGCAAAGGCAGCTTTGATATCAGTGATGCCTTGTACTATACGGCCATGACCATGCCCAGACGCCTGTATCAGCTGATGCCGTTTTCTGTATTGCTGGGCGCCATGATGGGGCTTGGTGCTTTAAACAGCAATAGTGAACTGGTGGCTATTCGTGCCGCCGGTGTGGCCACGGGACGAATTGTTTTCTCCACTATGAAAGCTGCTGTGTTACTGGGCCTGTTTATGTTCGGTATTGGAGAGTACATGGTACCGGTTACAGAAAGCATTGCCCAGAATCACTGGACCGTTAAAACCCATGGTTCCACCAGTGTTATTAGTGATGATGCCGTGTGGGTAAAAGACCAGAAAACCTTTACCAAAATTCATTCCATTACGGCCGATAACTCTTTTGGCAAGGTCAGTATTTATAGCTTTAATGGTGACAACATACTCAGAGTGAGCTCCCTGGCCCAGAGTGCTCACTACAATGGTAAAGACTGGATTTTAAAAAATATCAGACAGAGTTTTATCAGTGATGAAAAGGTAGTCACTAATACCCTTAAACAGACACGCTGGCCAACCTTGCTGGATCTGGAACTGGTGGATGTTATTATTACCAAACTGGAGTTCCTGTCTGCTTCCGGTATTTACCGCTATGCTAATTACCTAGACAGCAATAATCTGGACAGCAGTCAGTACTGGCTGATTTTCTGGAGTAAACTGATTTCTCCACTATCCATTGCCGCCATGCTGCTTATTGCAGTACCCTTTGTATTTAATACCTCCCGCACCAATAATGCCGGTAACCGACTGATGATCGGCGTGCTGATTGGTGTCAGTTTTACTATTGCCAATAAAATTGCCGCCCAGTTTGGCCTAGTATATAACTTCAGCCCCATTTTCAGTGCTTCTATTGTCACCCTGCTGACCCTGGTAACCGCCTCTTTATTGATCAGGCGCATGCTCTGACATACTGCTAAATATCCGAAAAACCAGACATTTTAACAAGCACATCACACTATTAAGCTATTTAATAAAATACTAATTAGTCTGCCCTGAATAAAACATAGTGCATTGATTTATAAAGAAATATTGCTTGATTATGGGTGTTAAATTTGCAGGTTTTTGGTAAAATAAGCCTTATTACCTTGCAAATTTCCAGACCA
>JANELJ010000269.1 GCA_024511395.1 Gammaproteobacteria bacterium
TACCTAGGACCCGGAGGTCTGACCGAAGACATAAACCGGGAAGAGTTTAAAATATCCCTGTTAAAAAGTATTCTTTCCCTGCCCCATGTTAAAGGTGTCAATAATCATATGGGCAGCCTGATCACCAGCCGCAGTATCCAGATGACCTGGCTAATGGAAGAACTGGCCCGTACTAACCTATTTTTTATTGACAGCCGCACCTCATCCGATACAGTAGCCGAACGTACTGCCAATCAGTTTAAAGTCACCAGTTCTCATCGCAATGTATTCCTGGACCATGTACGCACCCGGCCGGCCATTGAATTTCAGTTTGATCACCTGCTTCAGGTAGCCCGTCAGAAAGGTGCTGCCATAACCAGGCTGCACCGCGGACACCACTGGAATCACCGTACCGTGCTTTAACCAGACGGGTACTGACCTGATCGGAAAAAACGCTGTACTGCCACAGGGGAGGAACATTCTGATATAAACGTTCGATATTGGATAAGCTGCCACTCAGTACAATAACATCCGGATCCAGAATATTGATAACACCGGCCAGACCGTTGGCCCGCCAGAGTTCATAATCCTGCATAAAGGCTTCGGCAAGCTCACTGCCTGTCTCGGCCTGCTCTACAATAGCGGCGGGAGAATCGGCCTAGCCGCCTCTGGCAATAAAACGCTTTAACATACCCGGACCGCTTAAAAACGTTTCAATACAGTCCTGTTTACCACAATAACATTGCACCGGGCCTTCGGTATCATCTTTCCAGGGCATGGGATTATGACCCCATTCACCGGCAATGGCATTAACCCCGGTGATCACCTGTTGCTTAATGGCTATACCACCTCCAGTACCGGTGCCAATAATAACCCCGAAGACCACCGGCGCACTGGCCGCAGCACCGTCTGTGGCTTCCGATACAGTCAGACAGTTGGCATCATTATTTATACGAACTTCCTGACCAAGCCGTTGCTGCAGATCATCTTTAAGCGGTTCGCCTATCAGCCAGACGGGCTGAAGAAATGAGATCCACTATAGCCTGCAGGGTTTGTTTATAATTACCCTGCGGCGTATTGACCCGCTGCCGATACTGCTCTTGACCGGTATCATCTAGGGCAATGATTTCTATTTTTGTGCCGCCCAGATCAATTCCAAAACGCATATCGACAACCTGAATCTACCACCAGCAACGCGGATAATGACGCTCTTCATCATGACGAATATTATTGACCACTAAGGCCACCACAAGCATTAACAACGCACCGGAAAGTACCGGTGCAAAGACATAGCTAAAGCCCAGTGCATGTACTTTGGCACTGCCTATAACGGCTATCAGGGAACTGGCTCCCCCCGGAGGATGGATGGTACGGGTCAGGTGCATAAAGACAATGGCCAAGGATACTGCCAGTGCCGCCTGAAACTCTATCGGAATAGGCAGAAACTGCACAACGGCCACACCGGTTAAGGCAGAAATAAAATGCCCGCCAATGAGGTTTCTGGGCTGTGCATAAGGGACATGAGGTGTACCATAAATTAACACCGCCGATGCACCAAACGAGCCGATCAGAAAAATATTATCCGTGGCAGTTATATCAAACAGCTTATTGACACTGCCCACCAGCAGAATGCCCAGAAAAGAGCCGACCCAGGACCAGAAAATCCAGCTCAGTGAATGGCGGGGGGCACATTTTCCTGAACCACGCATTCGACTGAAAAATGCTGATAAGGATTGTTTCATTATATAAATTTTCCAATATAAATTAGTTGCAAAACTTCAACTAATCAAACTGAGTTGAACAAACAAGGTCTATTCTTTTATTGGGAGCAAATCCATTTGTCGTACCATACGGATAGTATATTTAGGTGCATCCGATTTGGCATTTTTCAGGCGTGCTTTACCCTGAATGGTATTGCCATCTCGTTTACCTGATATTTCTGTATACAGATTAGACCTTCTTTTACCAAAAACCATACGCTTTTGTAAACCATGCTGGATCATATGAATGCTAATTTTAATTTTTTTCTTATCCACTGTATAACGTCCCTGGGAAAAATGCGTTGCACCACCGCCAAGATAACGGCCGTCTTCCAGGAAAACGGTGGAAACCCTTTCCCAGCCATATATTCCTGCTATTTCCAGTGACCAGACACCATTTAGAGACATAGTTAATCCTCCCGGGAATTTATTAAATGCTCTGATGCTTATGAGTATATCATGTTCCGTATAAAAACCTACGGCTTAAGCCTGACTGCTAATATTTTTTAGGAACCCATTTATAGGGATAATCAGGCTCCTTATAGCCCTTGCTATCCTGACGGGGCGGCAGCTTTGGTTTTATACGGGATCTGGGACAATAAATGGGCAATACAGTTTAAGCGGGCTCTTTTTTTATCATCACCATCAATAACATGCCAGGGTGCCCAGGGTGTATCTGTAGCTTCAAACATTCTGTCCCGGGTTCGAGAGTAGTCATACCAGCGACGGTGAGACTCCAGATCCATGGGACTGAGTTTCCATTGTTTACGCAGATCGGTTATGTGGCTTTTAAAACACCGGGGCTGTTCCTCCATACTAACTTCAAACCAGTATTTAATTAAAATAAAGCCGTCTTTAATCAGATAATTTTCAAAACTGGGCACATTCATTAAAAAACCTTCATACTGTTTTTTAGTGAATGTGCCCATAACTGGCTCTACATTAGCACGGTTATACCAGCTTCGGTCAAACAGAATCACTTCTCCGGCCGCTGGAAAACGTTCAATATAACGCTGCGGGCAAAGCTGGGTTTTCTGGCGTTCATCCGGTGTGGACAGGGCATTAACCCTGAATATCCGTGAACTGGTTCGTTCCACAATACGCTTAATGGCACCGCCTTTACCGGCTGCATCCCTGCCTTCAAATAGCATTATTACCCGTAACCCTTTGGCTACCACCCATTCCTACAGAGTACAGAGTTCTGCCTGCAGTTTAAAAAGTTCCTTTTCATATTTTTTCCGGGACATTTTACCGGCTTGTGGCACTTTAGTGTTTTTTTTGCTCATAGCGGATCCTTATATATTTTGGGCTTATATAAAGGTATAACACTTTTTAACGGGAAAGGGAAAAATGAAGAGGTGTGATTTCCAGCTTCGTTCCCACTCAGGAGTGTGGGAACGAGAGAAACATTGGGACAGTGAACAGGAAAGAA
>JANELJ010000053.1 GCA_024511395.1 Gammaproteobacteria bacterium
CACAACTGGAACAGATAAAACAGTTTACAGCCGTACAACCGGAACAATGCTTTGTTGACCGGGGTTATCATGGACATGAAGTAAAAGACACTAAAGTTTTTATCTCAGGTCAGAAGCGAGGTGTTACCCGAAGTATTAAAAAGGCATTAAAACGGCGCAGTGCGATTGAGCCTGAAATTGGTCATATGAAAAATGATGGTCGTTTAGATCGCTGCTACCTCAAAGGCGCAGTCGGTGATGCCATTAATGTGGTTATGGTAGCCGCTGGACATAACTTAAGAAAGCTCCTCAATAAGCTCCGGCTTTTGTGGCTCAAAATTATTTCAGGTTTGATGGGGTCTTTTATCAAACCAGAACAATCAGACGCTTTAAACCTGGCTTGATGTCAGGCTTAAAACGATATTATTCAGGTTGAACTAATTAACATTAATTAAATCGCCGACTTTAAGCTGATCAAAATTTCTGGCACCCTCACCTACCTCTACTTTTTTGGTGAATCCAGAGCGGTCTTTAAGCATAACCCAGCGTTCATCCTTGTTAATTTCCAGAACTTCCAGCTGCTGTTCGACCAGAATACTTTCAGTTATAGAGGGCTTATTTTGCTCTGCCATGGCCAGATTTGATATGAATAATGCAACAATTGCTGAAGTAATGATAAATTTTGATTTCATTCCTGGTTCCTTAATAATAATGTTTTTTAGATATTATTTACCTAATACTAAATCGTGCCCGATCCCGAAAAAAGTATCAATGTTCTAAGTGTATTTTATCGAATAAATTAGCCTGAGTTGTATAAAATGTGTTTTAAGTTTGTTTATTTAGCAAAATAAAGCCGGGCAGAATCTATAATCAGTGACTTAGCTCCTTATCCACAGAAACTGTGGATAACTATGTGAATAAACATTGGGTAAACCTGCAGGAGGCTTGTTGTTATTACTTTTATGATATTTTGATTACATTATGAACAATTTTTCTTAAAACTTATTTGTTAATTAAATCAATCACTTATGATTTTTATGCTGTTCCTGTTCTGTCTTGAGATATTTTGCACATAAAATTTTTTAAAAAATGAAGAGCATAGTGCAAAATTGAATAACTTTTTAAAAAATAGACTAAAGTCTAATAACAGAAAGGGATTTTCTTACATAAAGTGATATTCAGCCAATATTGCTCTATAGTATTGAAATAACCATTTTTTCTTATTGTGAAAATGACTTCAGGGATATTTATCCTGTAAAAATGGAACGGGTTTAGAAATAACTTTTGAGATTTTATGGCGGTTAAAACAGAAAAAGTCCTGACACACAACCTGGCCATTGGCATGTATATTTCGGCATTGGACAGACCTTGGCTGGAAACCGATTACCTGCTGGAAGGCTTTTATATTGAAACCATAAAAAGACATAGAAAAACTGGAGCGCCTGTGCCAGTTTGTTTATATTGACGTTGAGCTGACCAGGGAAAAAATTAAATACAATGGTCAGGCTAATCCATCACTGCTTTCAAAAATCAAAACCATTGCAAATACTGAAATTACTTTTTCCACCATCAGGAACATTGCTAATACGGATATCAAGGATCTGACATTTAGTCGTAAATCCAGACGGCAGAATATTAGAAAAGATAATGAGTACCGAAAAAGCACCACGTTCACCACAGAATTTCGTACCGCTAATCAGTTATATAAGGAAATAACCGTTACTGCCAGTGATCTGTTCGCCAATGCCCAGACTGGTCGTGTTATTGATATGCCAACGGTAAAACGTACTGCAACCGCCGTTGTAGACAGTGTAGTACGAAATCCTGATGCCTTGCTCTGGTTAACCCGTTTGCATGAAAAAGATACTCATTCTCATAACCGTTCACTTCGAACCTCCATCTGGGTCATTGCCTTTGCCCGTCACCTGGGTCTTGAAAAAGAAAAAATGAACAATCTTTCCATTGCCCTGTTATTGTGTAATATCGGCAAGGCAAAGCTGCCCAGAGAGTTGCTGGAAAAAGAAGATAAGCTGGATGGGGAGGATTTAAGGGAGTATCAGAAACATGTTGATCTGACCTTGGACGCTCTGAAAATAATGGGGCGAACGCCACAGGCCATTATTACTATTATCCGAGCCCATTGTGCCCATGGGACTGATGGAGCAGGAGATCTCTTTTCTGGCGCAACTGGTGGAAGAATTTATCTGCTCTATTGGTATTTATCCGGTCGGCTCTATTGTGGAGTTAAACTCAAAAGAAATTGCAATTATTGTTGAACAGCATGCCAGAAATCAATTATTACCCCAGGTGCTTATTTTAAGAGATAATAACCGCAAACTGGTCACTACATACAAAGTACTGGATCTCTATACTATTAATGAAGCGGCTGGTGAAGCATCTGAAAAAATCAGACCTAAAATTATTAATACCTATTCTCTGGGTAATTTCGGTATTGACGTTGAGGAAGTGACCAAAGGCTTAAAACGTGCAACGACTGGAGATAAAAAAATGGCTGACAGGCCATGGGATATTAAAGGTTTGCTAAAAAAAGTGGTATCCTGAGAAAGATTTTATTATTACCATCAATATTAGTGGATATGCCAGAAAATGAAGTTAATTACCAGTTTGATTCTATTTCTTATGCTGACAGCCTGTCAGTCGACCCTGATACACTCAAATGGCAATTATATTGAAGCGGATGCTCAGGCCACCATTGAAATTCTACAGCCCTTAAAAGTACACCCTGAATCGGCCAGAGCCTTTTTACAATACGGTGAACTTCAGCCCAAAGGACGTTTAAATCTTTATGAAGTAAATTGTGAGGTCGAAATCAATACCGTTTCTGAACAGCCGCAGACTATACCGCCGGGCGTATTCAGGATCATATCAATTGTTCAGGATGAAAGCCCCATTGTACTGTTAAAAGCAGTTAAACTGGCGGCATTAAATGTCAGCTGGAGTGATGATGCTTCACCAGTGGATATTATGCGTTTTTATCGTTTTTACCTGCAACTGCTTGAACCGGATTCTCAATCAGATGTACGCAGTATTACCTGTCGCGGTGCCCAGTCAGAACCCTTTAATGCAGAGCTGCCCAGTTTACAGGAAATGCAGGCTGCCAGCGGTCTGTATCTGAAATTTAACCTGTAAATTTGGCTGCTGATTGACAGGGGGTATAGTTGATGCTGGAAGGGCATGCGTTTATACTCATGGCATTAAAATTTAATAGTACCCACTGAATTGCTATTCAGACAGAGGAAAGTATGAAAAAAACTATCGTTTTATTGTTATTACTGAGCAGTGTCTTTTTTACCCATGTTCAGGCACAGGAAATCACGGTGGTTTCTAATATCTGGCCGCCTTATGTGGATGATTCACTACCGGACGGCGGACTGGCTATGAAAATCGTTAAAACAGCCTTTAAACGGGTCGGTTATACCGCAAATGTGCGTATAGAAAAATGGGAAAAAGCCTTGGCAGGCTCAAAAATGGGGGTTTATGACGTGGTTGGCGCGGTCTGGAAAAGTGACAGCCGTAAAAAGAAACTTATCTACAGCCAGCCCTATTTAAAAAATAATATTGTCTTTGTGGCTAATGCCAATAGTAAATTTGAATATAATAAACTCAGTGATCTACACGGTTTACTGGTGGGCATATTAACCGATTACGCCTATGATGAAAAATTTATAAAGGACCCCCGTATCCTGAAATTCAAAGCCAATCGCCTGACTCAGAACCTGATTGCCGTACAGAACGGTCAGCTGGATCTGGCCGTTGCCGATAAGCGGCTGGCTCTTTATGAACTGAAACATTTTATAGGCGGCAACCAGAAAAATTTCCGCTTTCTGGCCAATAATCTGACCACCCGTAATCTGTATATTGCTGCGCCAAAAGCTAATAAAGAAAGCCAGACAATTATCAAGAAATTTAATCAGGGACTGGCGGCTATCAGGAAAGACGGAACTTATCAGAAAATACTGGACTCTTATACTTTTTAAGCATTCATCTTTTTATTGAGTTTTTATGATTCTGGCTGAACTTTTTCAGCAGGAGGGAAACGGCTTTCATTAATAGCCATTTTTTCCCGGGTCACTTTCATCAGGTCGATATCCATCTGTTCGGCCATTCTCAGCAGATAAATAAATATATCGGCCATTTCATAACCGATCTCTTTATGTTTCTCTCCACGGATGGCCTGGCTCTCTTCCGGAGTCAGCCATTGAAAATGTTCTACCAGTTCTGCCGCTTCTGCAATTAATGCCATGGATAGATTTTTGGGGGTATGGTATTGCTCCCAATTACGGGCTATGGCGAATTGTTTTAGATCCTTGGAAAGTTTTTCTACGGTATCGGTCATTTGGTATGGCTCTTAATGTTCTGTTTGGGGGACATAAATCCGCAGCTGAAATAAGGCTGGTCTTTCAGAAGACGCCGTGAACCCATCCATGGGGGCTTGTATGCAGCATTCATGCTGCATACACTTCTGAAAAACCGGCCTTACTCCAGCTGCTCAATGTGACATTTACTGTTTGCTTAAGGATATTATAAACACGAATTTTGTTTGTAAGTAAAATAAAAACTCGGAGTAGCTGAGGGAAGGGGTCGCCTTGCTGAAGTTTCAGAAACATGGATGTTTCTGCAAAGCCCCCATGGATGGGCTTACGGCAGTTTCAGCAAGGTGCCCCCTTTACCCGGCTACGGATTTTAAGTAATCCCTATAAAAATATACCCATTTTGGAGTAGGTTTTTAAAACCAAAATCCATGGTATGTTTATCTACTTAAAAAATAACCGGCTTTATCTACATTCTATTATCAGGATGTGGTAATAAAAAGATAATAAATAAGAGTTGTTAAGTGGTAAATTTAAGGATAAAACGAGGTATAACCTAAACGAGGTAAAACAATGCAAGTAAAAGATATCATGTGTACAGAAGTTAAAACATGCACACCAGATACTCCTGTTAAAGATATTGCAACTATTATGTGTTTTAACAAAATCAGTGGCTTACCAGTGGTAGATGAAGAAAATAATGTGGTTGGCATAATTTCAGAAAAAGATATTCTGTTCAGTATGTTTCCGGATATGCAGGAGCTGGTTGAGTCGGGTTCCAAGCCTGATTTTGAGGATATGGAGAAAGACTATAGCAGTGTTTTAGGTAAGACGGTTGATGATCTGATGACCCGTGTTGTCGCAACGGTTTCTCCTGACATGCCGATTCTGCGTGCTGCTTCCATAATGTGGCTGCATAAAATTCGTCGTATTCCAGTGACTGAAAACAATAAACTGGTGGGTATTCTGAGCATGGGGGATGTTCATAAAGCTGTTTTCCAGGAAAGTTTACTGGTAAAAACCTGATAAATACAATAAGACCAAGCGCTACTCAATCACTATATGTAAAGCAAATGTTAAATCAAAGCTAAAAAATACCAAAATAGCACAAACTTGAAAAAGACCTTTTAACCTTTATCTGCTGTTGATAGAATATTCGAGTTTATTAAAATTTAAGAGTAAATCTGGAGTTAATATGACTAAAAAAAATGCATTTTACGCACAGTCAGGTGGTGTTACAGCTGTAATTAATGCCTCAGCCTGTGGCGTAATTGAAACTGCTCGTAAGAACAGTGACAAAATTGGTACGGTTTATGCCGGTAGAAACGGTATTATCGGTGCTCTGACTGAAGATCTGATTGATACCAGCCTGGAATCTGACGAAAACATTGCTGCTTTACGTTACACTCCTTCCGGTGGTTTTGGTTCCTGCCGTTTTAAACTGAAGAGCTTGGAAGACAACAAACGTGAATATGAGCGCCTGATCGAAGTCTTTAAAGCACATGATATCGGTTACTTTTTCTATAATGGTGGTGGTGATTCCGCTGATACCTGTCATAAGGTTTCCCAGTTATCAGAAAAAATGGGTTTCCCTATTCAGGCTGTGCATATTCCAAAAACCGTTGATAATGACCTGCCTATTACTGACAACTGTCCAGGTTTTGGTTCAGTAGCCAAATATATTGCCGTTTCTACTCTGGAAGCCAGTTTTGATGTACGCTCTATGGCCAAGACTTCTACCAAGATCTTCGTTATTGAAGTGATGGGTCGTCATGCAGGCTGGATTGCCGCAGCTGGTGGCTTAGTTGAAGACCAAGGTATTCCTGTTGTGATCCTGTTCCCTGAAGTTGAATTTGAACAGGATAAGTTCCTGGCAAAAGTTGATGAAAAGGTTAAGGAATTCGGTTTCTGTACTGTGGTTGTTTCTGAAGGTGTGCACTGGCCAGACGGTCGCTTCCTGGCAGAGCAGGGTACTCGTGATTCTTTCGGTCATGCTCAATTAGGTGGTGCCGCTCCTGTAGTTGCCAATATCATTAAAGACGCGCTGGGTTATAAATTCCACTGGGCGGTTGCTGACTACCTACAGCGTGCTGCGCGTCACCTGTCTTCCAAATCAGACGTTGAACAGGCTTATGCCTTAGGTAAAGCCGGTGTTGAATTTGCCCTGGAAGGTGCCAATGCCATTATGCCTACTGTTGATCGTATTTCCAGCTCACCTTATGAGTGGAAAATTGGTCAGGCACCATTAGCAGATGTTGCTAATGTGGAAAAAATGATGCCTCTGGACTTTATTACTGAAGACGGCTTCGGCATTACCGACAAGTGTAAGGAATATCTGCTGCCTTTAATTGAAGGTGAAGATTATCCTCCTTATGAAAACGGTCTGCCCAAGTATGTGGTTCTGGATAATAAGAGTGTTGAGAAAAAGCTCCCAGAATTTGAAATTTAAGTAATCAAAAGGCTGATACCCATGTATCAGCCTTTTTTTTGCAAAAAATTTATACTGAAGAAAATTTGCCCTAATTTATAAACGTAGCTTGTTAATAAAAAGAATCAAGTTTTTTACGGTGTATTGAGCCCTATTGATGTTGATCAATGTAACACAGGAGGGCTTTGAATTAGACTCATAAGTCTATTTTGTAATCTATATGATTCAGATTAAGTGATTAATCGGAGTCAATATGGGCAATCTTTAAAAATTATCGCGAATTCATTCTGAATTCAACTTTTAATTATAGCAACGGGGGACGTAATGTCTGTTGAACTATTATTTGCACTTGCAGCTGGTATGGCCGCTGTAATTTACGGGATCATATCCATTAAATGGATCATGTCTCAATCACCGGGAAGTGACACAATGTTGGAAATTGCGCAAGCAGTTCAACAGGGTGCGCAAGCTTATCTAAACCGTCAATATAAAACCATTTCTATGGTTGGTGTTGTTGTCTTTCTGGCTATCGGTCTGTCAGCTATTGGCTGGGCTACCGCTATTGGCTTTGCTATTGGTGCTATTCTGTCTGGTGCGGCCGGTTATATTGGTATGAATATCTCTGTTCGTTCCAATTCACGTACTGCTCAGGCTGCTTATAACGGCATGGCTGCTGCTTTTCTGATCGCCTTTCGTGGTGGCGCCATTACCGGTATGCTGGTTGTCGGTCTGGCCTTATTAGGTGTGGCTGGCTATTTTGCAGCATTAACTTCCTTGGGTGCTTCTGTTGAAAGTGCTGTCCATTCACTGGTTGGTCTGGCTTTTGGTGGCTCATTAATTTCCATCTTTGCTCGTTTAGGTGGTGGTATCTTTACTAAGGGTGCGGACGTTGGTGCGGATGTAGTAGGTAAAGTTGAAGCCGGTATTCCTGAAGATGATCCACGTAACCCTGCAGTTATCGCTGATAACGTAGGTGATAATGTTGGTGACTGTGCCGGTATGGCGGCTGACCTGTTTGAAACCTATGCAGTAACTATTGTTGCTACCATGTTATTAGGTGTCTTAATGGTAACCGGAGCAGGTATCAATGCGGTTATGTATCCTCTGGTTCTTGGCGGTGTATCCATTTTTGCCTCAATTGTCGGCATTATGTTTGTGAAGCTGAAAGACCAAGGCAGTGTTATGGGCGCCCTGTATAAAGGCCTGATTGTTGCTGCTGTCCTGTCCGGTATTGCTTTCTACCCAGTAACTACTCAGATGCTGGGTGATACAATTACTGTTTCCGGAACACCGGTTGCAACCGTTAACCTGTATTTCTCCTCTCTGATTGGTCTGGTTCTGACGGCTGCAATGGTTATTATCACTGAGTACTATACTTCTACTGAGTATGCGCCGGTAAGACGTATTGCAGAATCATCAGTTACTGGTGATGGTACTAATGTTATCGCTGGTTTAGGTGTTTCCATGAAGTCCACTACAGCGCCTGTGCTGGTGATCTGTGCCAGTATCTGGGGTGCCTATTCTCTGGGTGGCTTATACGGAATTGCAATTGCAGCGACTTCCATGCTGTCTATGACGGGTATTATTGTTGCTCTGGATGCTTATGGTCCTATTACCGATAATGCGGGTGGTATTGCAGAAATGGCAGATATGCCTGAAGAAATTCGTAATATTACCGATCCTCTGGATGCGGTAGGTAATACGACTAAAGCCGTAACCAAGGGTTATGCTATTGGTTCAGCAGGCCTAGCGGCATTAGTACTGTTTGCTGATTATACCCATAATCTGGAAATAGTAACCGGTGGTGAAACCTTCTTTGACCTCTCCAACCACATGGTACTGATTGGTCTGTTTATTGGTGGTCTGGTACCTTACCTGTTTGGTGCCATAGCAATGGAAGCGGTGGGTCGTGCAGCCGGTTCTGTGGTCGTGGAAGTACGTCGTCAGTTTAAGGAAATGTCCGGTATTATGGACAGAACCCAGAAGCCGGACTATTCCAGAGCAGTTGATATGCTGACTAAAGCAGCGATTAAGGAAATGGTTATTCCTTCAATCCTGCCTATTGCCGTACCTCTGCTGGTTGGCCTGTTATTAGGTAAAGAAGCATTAGGTGGTGTATTAATTGGAACTATCGTAACCGGTCTGTTTGTTGCGATATCTATGACTACCGGTGGTGGTGCATGGGATAATGCCAAGAAATACATTGAAGATGGTAATTATGGCGGTAAGGGTTCTGATGCCCATAAAGCTGCTGTAACCGGTGATACTGTAGGCGACCCCTACAAAGATACCGCTGGTCCTGCAATTAACCCAATGATCAAAATCATCAACATTGTTGCCTTATTAATGTTGCCATTAATGATCTAGTAACAAGCGGGAAAAAAGAAAAGCCCGACTGGGAAACCGGCTCGGGCTTTTCTTTTTTTAGAGCTGAGCGTTGAGTGCTGAGAAACCAATAACTCTACCTATACGCTTTTGCTCTTGCTCAGCGCTTCTCTTTTCTAATTCCCAAAAATATCCTTCCGATACTTCATCAACCGAACCCCATCCTTAAACGGAACTACACGGTTCTTGCGAATAATCTGTGCCGCTTCATCACTTTTGATAAAAGCAGGGAAACGTCGGACTTCTTTTTTCTCAGCTTCGGGAAGCCGGTATAAAGAGGTGTAGGTCAGATAAAGTGGACGGTACAAGGTATAGTTACTGGATTTAATGGTTTCATAATCAGGGGTGATACCATCCAGACTGAGGATTTTTACATTACGTTTACGGGCACTGGATATTCCAGTAACTCCAAGTGTAAATTTTTCTTTTTCAATGGCTTTTTCCAGTGGGCCGGAGGAAGGGAAGTACTTGTCAGAAACAAACTCTTTATCAATATCATCAAACAGCATTTTTCTCATGGTATAGCCAACACCGGAAATTTTTGAACGGCGGGTAAAGAGTTGAATTTCTTCACGGCTGTTTTTATCACCCTGCCAGCCGGATAATTCGTTCCAGTAGATAATTTTGCCTTCCAGAACATCGATAAGTTCCTGTTTTTTTATGTCTGAAATGGGGGTGTCTTTATTAACAATAACCACCAGGGCATCC
>JANELJ010000054.1 GCA_024511395.1 Gammaproteobacteria bacterium
ACTGGTTAAAGTAACGATGAATTTCCGAAAAATGCCTTGTCTCTTTATCACCCATAGCCGTAATCATACTCACTATTAGCTGAAAAGGGGGTATCTGTCTTAATCGTTGGGAAAAACCTATATTTTTGCCTGGTTTATTAAGTTTCTTTTCACTCAATACGACTTTTAGTTTTTTTGATAATGAGGTTCTTTTCATTTGAAGCCAATTTGATGATAAATAATTGCCTGAATAACAATTATTTATCATCAAATTGGCTTCATTTCAACTCCTAAAGATCATACCTATGAGGCGGTATTGGCTTCCTGTTTTTCCAGAAATCCACTAACACCTTTAATCTGGCCATTGAAGAAGTAGTCTCTGACGTGATCCCTGTTACCGAACTCAAGGATAAAATACAGAAAACCGTAACACCATTTAATCGTTATCTTGAAACTGGTGCCCTTGATGAAAAAAATTGTTTTTACAGCTCAGTAAAGATATCCAGAAAGCCTTAAATCATCCTGCTAAGCAGGACGCCACTCAATTATCACTGGCCAATGATATTTATCAGTCTGCCTATCTTAACTGGCGTAATGCCCACCGTATTGCCGTTAAAATTTTTAACCGGATTGATCATAAAGATGTCCAGACTCAGAAACCACCCTGGCTCTGGATAAGCTGCACCTTTCCATGCAAAACCAGGTTAAAATCCGCTTTCAGAAAGCCAAGGAGTTAAAACTTAACACCCTGCTTCTGATCAGTTTTGTATTTCTGCTGGTGTATATTTCAACCCTTGCCACCATTATGATGCTTAACCGCTCTATTCTCGAACCTATCGTTAAACTGGAACAATGGGCCTCTAATTTTTCCAGAGACCAGTCCTTTACCCCTTTAAAACTGAACGCCTACCGGGAGTTTGAGTTTATTGCCCAGACCTATAACCGACTATTTCAAATGCTGCAAGATGATAAGGATATTCTCGCGGCATTATCACAGAAGGATGATCTGACCCAGTTAAATAACAAGCGCAGCCTGATCACTCGTCTGACCGATGAGCACAGCAGCCACCAGTGTTACAACACCCGTTACAGTCTGATGCTGATAGATGTGGATCACCTGGGCTCCATCAGTCAGAACTATGGCGCACATATCTGTGATTTAACCCTGATACAGATAGCCCGACTGCTGGAACACGCCATCCGCCCCACTGACTTCCTGGCCCGTTATAATAGCGATGAGTTTCTTATTATTCTGCCGGAGGTAGAGCTGCATGCTGCCAATATTACCGCTGAACGCATACGTAACGCTATTTCTGAACATGTTTTCAAGTTTGAGAACCACAAGTTCGGTATTACAGTTAGTATCGGCTTTGCTATTGTGCAGGATAATCAACCCCTGGAAGAAGTACTGCAATGTGTTGACTTTGCCGTTCAGAAGGCCAAGCTGGCCGGTAGAAATCAGGTTCAGTACTGTAATACCGAAACGGTTAAAAACAGCAACTTTACGCCCAAATACCTGTTTACCGCAGATTTTAAACTTTACAAAGACCAAACCTGAATAAATCACCTGTAATTCATGTTATAATTCTGCGTTTTTAAACGCCGGCTTTTTATTTCAAAAACCTGAGCCGACTAACCGAGTGGTCATTATGAGTAACGAAGAATTAACAATTAAAACAGATACTGAAAAAGTCAGCTATGGTATCGGTCTGCAATTAGGTCAGCAGGTCAAGGGTCAGTCTTTTCCAGGTTTCAGCCTAGATGCTCTGATAATAGGCTTAAGTGATATTTTCAATAACAAGCCCATGCGTTTTTCAGAAAACGAAATGCAGGCGGCTTTTTCTGCCATTAACCAGAAAATTCAGGAACAGTCCGCTAAAGCGGCTGAATCCAATAAAGCAAAAGGTAAAGCCTACCTGGATGAAAATGCTAAAAAAGAAGGGGTGGTAACGACTGAATCCGGCCTGCAGTACGAAATTTTAAAAGAAGGTACCGGCAAAAAGCCAAGCCCTGCAGATGATGCCCGTGGGTTCAAAATGGCGCCTAACTATCCCATCGTATCTGGCCTATGGTGACCAAGGCTCAGCCCCGGTTATTGCACCCGGAGCTACACTGATATTTGATATTGAATTACTGGATATTAAAGACAAGTAATTTTAATAATCGGGTTCCCATGATTCACATGAGAACTACCTTAATCTTAACCGCTTATTTCTGCCTGTTTTTCCTTCTCAAACGAAAAAAATCCTTTAAAATCTGCCCACACTCTTCAGCCAGCATCCCTGACTGTACTTCCACCTGATGATTAAACTGACTGTTCTGTAATAAATTCAGTACACTGCCTGCGGCTCCGGCTCTAGGCTCTACAGCCCCAAACACCACCCGCTCAACACGGGCATGCACAATTGCTCCTGCGCACATACTGCAGGGCTCAATGGTAATATACAAAGTAGTACCCGGCAGCCGATAATTCTGCTCAACCTGAGCAGCCCGGCGAATAGCCATAATTTCCGCATGGGCCGTAGGATCATGCCCGGCAACAGGCTGATTCCAGCCCTCAGCCAGCAACTGATTATCCTTAACCAGCACCGCACCCACCGGCACCTCATCCAGTTGTGCCGCCTTATGCGCCAGCATTAAAGCCTGGTGCATCCATAACTCATCCTGCTTATCTTTATTTTGTACAGATACATGACTGTTTCCCATTCACACTACCTGTCACTTCTTATCTTTCACGCCATATTCCACACAAAAATGACGTGAATATAAAAAATTAATCATGCCACATCCGAAATCATTCCCACTCTTGATTATCAATAATCCTTTTTTGTCTTTTTTATTCAATGGCTTTTTTTCCTGCTAAACGATAATAGCATGAAAAATACCATACTCAGAAAATCTTTCTAATTGACACAGAAATCGCTGAGTCACAAAGTCAATCATTCCCCTTAGAACCCAATCCGTCCGGCTCAACAACAGTCAACTCATAACGCGTTGTTCTGCCACCACCCGGTAGCGGCACAATGATCCCCTTGGCAACCAGATCAGATAGATTACGACTGGCTGTTCTGTTTGGGCACTTGGTAATCGCTTCGTATTTCCTAGTTGTTATACCTCCTTCAAAACATTTTCGGCCCTCCGCGAACACTCTCGACACCATCTTCGCCTGCCGCTTATTCAGCTGATCACCATAGACTTCGTAGAAACGTGTCTTGGCCAGTACAAAATCCACTTCTTCCCGAGCAATATTCTGTGCCTTGATGATGGTGTCTGCGAAGTAATCCAGCCAGACATTGACGTCAAGGCATCCACGGCTCGCGTTCTCCAGTTGCGGATAATAGGACTTTTTATCCGCTTCTATCGCCGTGGCTAAACAAGCCGTAGTGGGATAATCGAGAGACTGCGAAAGTGCATGGTCAGCAATCGCCCTGCCGACTCTCCCATTACCATCGTCAAAGGGATGAATCACCTCGAACCAGAGGTGGGCAATCCCGGGGACCTTCTTATCCTCATTCAAGGGACTGGTCCGGTTGTACCAGTCGATGAATCTGGCCATTTCATCAGGCACCTTAGCTGCTGGCGGGGCCTCATAGTGAACCTTTTCCCAACCGTAAGGCCCACTCACAATTTGCATGTGCGAAGGATCGTGCGGTATGCGCCCCGTAGAAGTGACGTATAACGCTGCTCTGGAACAGCCATGGATTGCCACTTGCCCAGCAGTTCATGCGTCAGGGATGTTTGCTAGTTTTTGCGGACGTCCACCAGCAGCAAAGCAGCCCCCGCTGCTTTCTGGTCTATGTTCTCCGGTAGCATATCCGATGCTATCAAAGACAGTAGTGATGACCTGAGATTCCCTGTCCAGATCCTCGCCCTCAACCGCGCTGGTTTTGATGGCTTCAGAAAGCATCAAGTCGATCGTAGCATCTTCTTGGGACACCATAGGAAGCGCATCAAAGCGACCAACCAAGCGCTCTGAGTTCAGACGAAATTCAAATTCCCGGTCTTCAAGCATTCGCTTTTCATAGCGAAAATCTGGCCAGTCAGGCTGTTACCATATCCATCTCATGGCGCGATTACAATCCATAATAACACCACCAATGATCAAGAACTGGCATCTGAGCGTTACCCATAAAAAACACCATGATATATACTATTGATGATGCAGATTATATTATCAATTTGATTGTTTTTACCATTAATTTCAATATGTTACAAACCCCATCATTCCCACTCAATCGTAGCGGGAGGCTTGAAAGAAATATCGTAACTGACGCGGGTGACTTCATCTACCTCATTAATAATCCGGCTGGAAATGGTTTCCAGAACTTCGTAAGGCAGGTGGGCCCAGCGGGCGGTCATAAAGTCAATGGTTTCTACGGCGCGCAGGGCAATGACATAGGAATAACAGCGGCCATCGCCTTTAACACCCACCGACTTGACTGGTAAAAAGACAGAAAAGGCCTGTGAGACTTTATGGTAGAGGTCGTTTTTATGCAGTTCTTCAATAAAAATGGCATCAGCTTGGCGCAGAATGTCGGCGTATTCTTTTTTTACTTCACCCAGAATACGCACACCCAGACCCGGGCCGGGGAAAGGATGGCGATAGACCATGTCGTAGGGTAGGCCCAGCTCCAGGCCCAGTTCCCGGACTTCATCTTTAAACAGTTCACGCAGGGGTTCTACCAAGCCCAGTTCCATATCATCGGGCAGGCCTCCGACATTATGATGGGACTTAATCAGGTGAGCTGTGCCGTTCTGACCGCCGGATTCAATCACATCGGGATAAATGGTACCCTGTGCCAGCCATTTGGCATTGGTCAGCTTACCGGCTTCTTCATCAAACACATTAATAAATTCATGACCGATGATTTTACGCTTCTGCTCCGGATCGCTGACACCGGCCAATTTATCCAGAAAACGTTTTTCAGCATCGATCCGCAGTACACGAATCCCCATATGCTGGGCAAACATGGCCATAACCTGGCCGCCTTCATGCAGGCGTAATAAACCGTTATCCACAAACACACAGGTCAGTTGCTCACCAATGGCCTTATGCAGCAAGGCTGCCACCACCGATGAATCCACCCCGCCGGACAGCCCTAAAACCACTTCATCGCTGCCAACTTTGGCACGGATGTTTTTTATACTGTCTTCAATAATATTTCCCGGGGTCCACAGGGTATCACAGCCGCAGATATCCACAATAAAACGTTCAAAAATACGTTTGCCCTGCTTGGTATGGGTAACCTCTGGGTGAAACTGGCTGCCGTAAAAATGACGGGTTTCATCCGCCATGGCAGCAATGGGTGCATTGTCGGTACTGGCCATGAGTTTAAAGCCTTCCGGCATTTCCACAACCCGGTCGCCATGAGACATCCACACATCCAGCATACCGTAGCCTTCTTCAGTAACGTGATCTTCAATATCTTTTAACAACTGGGTATGGCCGCGGGCTCTGACCTGGGCATAACCGTATTCATGGTGATCGGCGTTTTCCACCTTGCCGCCCAGCTGTTCCGTCATTGTCTGCATACCGTAGCAGATCCCTAGCACAGGAACACCCAGTTCAAAGACAATATCAGCCGCTCTTGGCGTATCGGTAGCCGTTACGGTTTCAGGACCGCCAGAAAGAATAATCCCTTTAGGGTCAAATTCCTTAATGGCTTCAGCCGCATAGTTGGAAGGATGTATTTCACAATAAACCCCAATTTCACGTACTCGCCGGGCTATTAACTGGGTATATTGAGAACCAAAATCCAGAATAAGAATTCGGTGGTCATGAATATTTTGCGTCATGGGTTTTCCTGTATTTCAAATTAGGCTGTTTTTAAAAAGGCAGTTAAAAAACAAGGCCGGATATACCGACCTTTTATAGTGATGTTATGAGCTGCTTATTAACCGGAAATCAGGTCCGGTAATTGGGCGCTTCTTTGGTAATAGTAACATCATGGACATGGCTTTCAACCATACCGGCATTGGTGACCCGGACAAATTCCGGCTTGCTGCGCATGCTTTCAATATCCGCACAGCCGGTATAGCCCATGGAAGAACGCAGGCCGCCCAGCATCTGGTGTACCACCGGCTGCATAGCACCTTTATATGGTACCCTGCCTTCAATGCCTTCTGGAACCAGCTTGTCTGCATCGCTGCTTTCCTGGAAATAACGGTCGCTGGAACCTTGCTGCTGAGACATGGCGCCCATGGAGCCCATACCACGATAAGATTTGTAGGAACGGCCCTGGAACAGTTCCACTTCACCCGGCGCTTCTTCGGTACCGGCAAACACACTGCCGAACATGCAACAGGAAGCACCGGCAACAATAGCCTTGGCGAAATCACCGGAAAAGCGAATACCACCGTCACCAATCAGCGGGACGCCAGTACCTTCCAGTTCCTGGGCCACATTGCTGATAGCCGTAATTTGCGGTACACCGACACCGGCCACAATACGGGTAGTACAGATGGAACCAGGGCCAATACCCACTTTAACCGCATCAGCACCGGCGTTCACCAGTGCTCTGGCTGCAGCTGCAGTAGCAATATTACCGCCAATCACCTGTACCTGAGGGAAATTCTGTTTAACCCATGCCACCCGATCAATCACGCCTTTGGAATGACCATGGGCGGTATCAACCACCAATACATCCACTCCAGCTTCAACCAGTGCCTTAACACGCTCATCTGTATCTGCGCCCACACCGACTGCAGCCCCAACACGCAGGCGTTCCTGCTCATCTTTACAGGCCCAGGGATAATCCGTGGCTTTCTGCATATCTTTTACCGTAATCATACCGCGTAACTGGAAGGCATCATTAACGACCAATACCTTTTCAATACGGTACTGATGCAATAAGTCCATTGCTTCCTGTCTGCTCGCACCTTCGTTAATAGTCACCAGCTTTTCTTTTGGTGTCATAATGCTGCTGATGGCATCATCCAGATGAGTTTCAAAACGTAAATCACGACTGGTCACAATACCGACCAGATTATCACCTTCCACAACCGGAACCCCGGAAATATTGTTAATGCGAGTCAGTTCCATCACTTCGCGAATAGACTGGTTCGGAGAAACCGTAATGGGATCTTTAACCACCCCACTTTCATGTTTCTTAACCTTCATTACTTCCCGTGCCTGTTCTTCAGCAGTCATATTTTTATGAATAATACCAATACCACCCTGCTGAGCCATAGCAATGGCCATACGGTGCTCAGTAACCGTATCCATAGCTGCGGTTACCATAGGTATATTGAGTTTGATATCATGGGTTAGTCGAGTTGATAAATCAACTCCTTTAGGCAGGACTTCTGAGAAGGCCGGAACTAATAAGACATCATCAAAGGTAAGTGCTTCTTCAACGATTCGCATAAGGGAAATCCTTCAAGGTGAATTTAAATAGATAACAGAGTATTATAGTCTATTTTCCTGTTCTGGAAAACCATAAAAAACAGAAAAAGTAAAACCGAAAAGTACATTTACTGGAGGCATTTGCGGCAGACAAAACGCCAGGGCAGTTCTTTTGCTTTGGAGATACCTATCCGCTCAGTTTGCGTAACCTCTTCCGGCTTATAGCCCTGCTCTTCCAGATAAATGTCTGACTGTCTGTCCAGCAAATCCACACCATTGTGGGCTTTATCAAAACCATAGGCCATGGCCAGTTTAGCAGGGCCGTCGGCCAAGTTTTTATGCCGTCCTTTGCGGTTAAGCAGCATAATATCCCGCCCCTCCAGCGGCAGCACAGAACGGATCAAAACCGCTTCGGCCCGATCTGGCTCACCGGTAACAATATTAATGCAGTAATGCATCCCATAGGTAAAATAGACATACAGATGTCCGGCCCGCCAGAACATCACCTCATTACGCTTGCTGCGTTTGCCGCCAAAAGCATGACAGGATTCTTCATCCTGGGAATAAGCTTCCGTTTCATTAATAATCCCTTTAATAATCCCGGCAGGACTCTTATGTACCAGCACCTTGCCCAATAAGTCCTGCGCCAGTTCCAGAGTGGTTTTATTATTAAAAAAGCTCCTGTTTAAACGTTTGTTTTGTTTGCTCATATTTCTGTTTCTTTTATTACTTTCAAGCTGACAACCCCATACACCCTTCGCCTCTCTGTCTCTTATTATTAAGAGCAGATGAGAAGATATCAAAACACTCCCGTCAAAATTCACTTTTAATCGCTGCTTAGGTATGATGTGCCCATGTCCGAGTTCTCTAATACAGCATCATACTCTCAACCGCTGAGTGTTTCTGAATTTACCCATAATGTCAAAAGCGTACTGGAATATAATTTTCCTGCCGTCTGGGTGACCGGCGAAATCTCCAACCTAGCACGCCCCCGTTCCGGACACTGGTATTTTACCCTTAAAGATGATCAGAGCCAGGTGCGCTGTGCCATGTTCCGGCATAATAACCAACGGCTGAACTTTTCTCCCGAAGAAGGTTCCCAGGTACTGCTTAAAGCCCGGGTCAGTCTGTATGAAGCACGGGGGGACTTTCAGCTGATTGTTGAGTCCATGGAGGATGCCGGCATCGGTGCTCTGCAACGGGCCTTTGAACAGCTGAAACAGAAACTACAGACCGAAGGCCTGTTTGATGAAACTCACAAGCAGAGCCTGCCGGAATATCCACATTGTGTGGGTATTATTACCTCCCCGACCGGCGCGGCTCTGCATGATATTCTTCATGTTTTAAAACGCCGTTTTCCCGGCCTGCCTGTAGTTATTTACCCTGCCCAGGTACAGGGTGATGAAGCTCCCGAACAATTATTAAAAGCACTGCAGCAGGCCCAGCAGCACGGTGTCTGCGATGTACTTATTATCGGTCGCGGAGGCGGCTCTATTGAAGACCTATGGGCGTTTAATAATGAACCGCTGGCAAGAGCCATTTATGACTGTCCTATTCCTGTGGTCAGTGCCATGGGTCATGAAGTGGATTTTACCATCTGTGATTTTGTCGCCGATGTCCGTGCACCCACCCCTTCTGCCGCTGCCGAGCTTATCAGCCCTGATCAACAGGAATGGCTGAACTGGCTGGAAGCGGTTGAAGCTCAGTTAACAAATCGAATACAGCGCTATCTGGAAAGTCTGCAGCAGCAACTGGACTGGCTGCGCAAACGCCTGAAACACCCCGGCCGCTATCTGGATGATATTGCTTTTAGAATTGATGATTTAAGCAGCCGAATGGAAACCCTGCTGCTGACACAGCTGCAGTCACGCCAGGAAAAATTGCATACCCTGGAAGCACGACTGCAGCAGCATTCTCCGGCACACCTGCTTAAACAACAGCAACTCCGCCTGGACTATCTGCAGCAGCGCCTGCAGCACAGCCTTAGCCCGCAGTTTGAAAAACTGCAGCAGAAACTGGCCTTTCTGGCCCGGGAACTGGATGCCTACAGTCCGCTGGCCACTGTAGGGCGTGGTTACAGCCTAGTCAAGGATCAGGATGGCCGACTGGTGCAGTCTGCTGCATCATTAAAAACCGGACAGACACTAACCATTCAGTTTGCCCAGAATCAGGCTTTGGTTAATGTTAAAAAAATTATTAAAAAATAATTTTAACTGACTATTATCAACAAACCTTGACAAAAATCATAGATAATGTATTAAACTTAGATGAATATGGTAACTAGTTCAACCTGAATAATACCGTTTTAAGTCTGACATCAAGCTAGGTTTAAAGCAGCTGATTGCCCTGGTTTGATAAAAGACCCCATCAAACCGGAAATAATTTTGAGCCACAAAAGCCGGAGCTTATTGAGGATCTTTCTTAAGTTATGTCCAGCGGCTACCATAACCACATTAATGGCATCACC
>JANELJ010000270.1 GCA_024511395.1 Gammaproteobacteria bacterium
TAAGTGTTAAGTGTTAAGTGTTAAGTGTTAAGAAAGAGCATAAGCGTTGAGAAAATATTGTTGTTATGAATAAAGAGAAGCGGATTGAGATTTTTTCTCGGTTTCGGGACAATAATCCGGAGCCTACTACTGAGCTTAACTTTTCCAGTCCTTTTGAGTTATTGATTGCGGTTATTTTGTCGGCTCAGACTACGGATAAAGGGGTTAATAAGGCGACGGAAAAACTTTTTGCGGTGGCGAATACACCGGAAGCTATTTATGCTCTGGGTGAAGATGGGCTGAAGGAATATATTAAAACCATCGGCCTGTATAACAGCAAGGGCAAAAATATTATTAAGACCTGCAAAATACTTATTGATCTGCATGACAGTCAGGTGCCTGATGACCGCAAGGCTCTGGAAGCGCTGCTCGGTGTTGGTCGGAAAACGGCTAATGTGGTTCTTAATACAGCTTTCGGCCACCCTACTATGGCAGTGGACACCCATATTTTCCGGGTCTCGAACCGCACTAAAATTGCGCCGGGTAAAGATGTAGTAGAAGTGGAAAAACGTCTGCTAAGACTGATCCCCAAAGAATTTATGCTCAATGCCCACCACTGGCTGATCCTGCACGGCCGTTATATCTGTAAGGCCAGAAACCCCAAATGCAGCGCCTGTCTGATTGAAGATTTATGTGAGTTTAAAAAGAAAGTTTATGACTGATTATTTTCTGTTTTTCAGCAATAAGCCTATCAGCAGTAATGAATGCAGCAAAATCATAGTAACTGAAAATACCACCAAAGCTTCTGCCATGGTTATGCCAAATAATAATTCGGGGGTATAGCCACAGGGTTCCATGACTTCAAAAACAATGGGCCACCATTTATCCAGGGCAAACCAGATGGGCAGGCCGGAGTCCATGGAGCATGAGCCTTCAATAAAGCCGCGCTCTATGCCTAATAACAGCCAGGAGCGTTCCATTAGACCGATACTGACTACCAGTATTAGCAACTGGCTTACCAGTACACCAGCCCGGGACTTATGCAGCAGCAGACCCAAGACAGCTACCAAGATCAGGGCCGCAGTCCAGATGCGGGTATGGATACAGACCACACAGGGGGTATAATCGAGTTTATACTGGTAAAACAGAGCCACACCTTCCATGGCCAACCCCAGCAGCAGAAAAAATAACCAGTAACCTGTTGTTTCAGGCAGGCGCCAGAATTTATTCAACATTTTAATCCCTGTTCCAGTATATTATTAAGGCAGCATCATACCACGAATGGTATAAAACAGTATGGCGGCCATTAAACCGGAAACTGGAACCGTAATAACCCAGGCCGCCGCAATTCTGTACATGTGAGAACGCTTAACCAGTTCAGTATTGTAGACACGTTTTAACTGTTTACGTTCTTTCTTGTTTAAATGGGCCTTGGCAGATTTCATTTTCAGCTCATAAAGCATCTGACGTTTCTGCTCCAGATGGGCTTTTTTAAACTCCATTAAAAAGGCTTCCACTTCTTCCGGGTTATCGCTTTCATGATGATGTTTGATTTCTTCAACCATCTGAACGTAACTGGCTTTCAGGTACTCACGTAAAAATCCCACACCAAAAATTCCGCCTACGGCAATATGGGTGGAACTGACCGGCAGACCTAACTGAGAAGCAATAATAACCGTAATTGAAGCGGCCATAGCAATACAGAAAGCGCGCATTTTATTCAGTTCGGTAATTTCACTGCCAACGGTTTTAATGAGTTTGGGACCGTATAAGGCCAGTCCAATAGTAATACCTATGGCGCCAATCAGCATAACCCAGAGAGGTATGGGAGCCTTGGAAGCCATATTACCATGAGTGATCACTTCAGTAATGGCTGCCAGCGGTCCTACCGCATTGGCCACATCATTAGCGCCATGGGCAAAACTTAACAGGGCAGCAGAAAAAATAAGGGGTATGGTAAATAACGAGTTAATACTGTCTTTATCATTATTTAAACGGTTGGCCGCTTTAGCAATCAGCGGTTTAACCATAATAAATATGACCACAGCAATTATAAGTCCGACACCTGTTGCCGTCATAAAGTCCACTTTCCAGAGCTTTTTCAGCCCCTTAATAATAAGATAAGTGGAAAAAGCCCAAGCCATAATAGCCACCAGAATCGGAACCACTTTTTTGGCGGCCTGCAGCATATCTGCCTTATAGGTAATAAATCGTTTAATCAGATAGAGAAAAGCCGCCGCAATTAAGCCTCCCAGTACCGGAGAAATAACCCAGCTGGCGGCAATTGCCCCCATTTTATCCCAGTTGGCAATGCCCATACCGCCGGCAGCAATACCGGCACCCAAGACCCCGCCCACAATGGAATGAGTAGTGGATACAGGTGCCCCAAGGACAGTCGCAATATTCAGCCAGATGGCTCCGGCCAGCAGAGCAGCCATCATCATCCAGACAAAGGCATCACTATTAATTACACCGGCCGGATCAATAATGCCTTTTTTAATTGTACTGACCACATCACCACCGGCAATAAGCGCCCCGGAGGCCTCGAATATGGCCGCAATTAATATAGCCCCCATCATAGTCAGGGCTTTTGAACCCACTGCGGGACCAACATTATTAGCGACATCATTGGCGCCAATATTCATGGCCATATAACCGCCAATCATAGCCGCTATAATTAAGAGGGTATGCGGACTGCCGTCCAGACTATTGGCAGAAATAGTATAGAGCATAATCCCCACAATAAAGAGCAGAGCAGTACCTATACAAAAAAGCTCCCGACGTGAATGTCGGGTGGCATCATCTATATCATTAATATTTTTTAGTTCCATAATATTTCTGCTTTAAAATTTCAGGAAGAATGATTGTAATAAAACTAAGATTAAAATGTAACAGAAGATTGAAAACAATATTTTATTTTATCTATTATTGATTTTTATCAAGCAATAGACCTGTAATTTCAAGTGTATTTTATAGATTGTTGCCTTGCATTCAGGTATAAAAAAGTTAAGAATGACGGCTGTATTCAGGGCCGGCTCATACTTTGCTCAAAAAGCAACCAGAAATTAAATTGAACTAATTTGAAAGATGAGGCTCAGAGCTTTAAAGTAAGCATTTGGAGACTCTGATGAACTTTGACCCTCATTTTAAATCACTA
>JANELJ010000271.1 GCA_024511395.1 Gammaproteobacteria bacterium
GGGCTATTAAATGTCCGGACCCGGTATTGCGCTTAATTGATAATACGCCCTGGCGAAAGAATACACCCATTACTGCCGGAAGAATACGAATGGGACTGATAAGGTATTTTTCGCAGGTTAGGGTCAGGGACTGGTGGGATGGTAAGTCCCAAAAATTCCAGCCACCGGATACGGATATTTTAAGGCGATTTGAAGATTTGTTATAAAAACAATTTCAAAACAGCTGGTTACAAACAAATTGTTAAAGAACGTATGAGCGAAACAGGACTCTCAAGGGTGAGCTGTCGCTCTAAACTTTAGTAGAAAAAATTAAAATAGAATTAAATAAAACCAGAAAAAGGTAAAAAATTATTATGCAATGGGAAGTTGTGATTGGTTTAGAAATCCACGTTCAGCTGGCGAACAAATCCAAAATATTCTCCGGGGCTTCAACAGCCTATGGTGCAGAACCTAATACTCAGGCCTGTGCGGTTGATATGGGTCTGCCCGGCGTACTGCCGGTGTTTAATGGGGGAGCCTTAAGAAAGTCAGTAATGTTCGGTCTGGCCATTGATGCGCAAATTAATGAGCGTTCGGTGTTTGACCGCAAGAATTATTTTTACCCTGATTCCCCCAAAGCCTATCAGATCAGCCAGTTATATTATCCTGTGGTCGGTAAGGGGTCGATAGATATTGATCTGGAAAATGGTTCAACTAAATGTATCGGGGTGACTCGGGCACATATGGAAGAAGATGCAGGTAAGTCTCTGCATGAAGATTTTCATGGTCAGACCGGTATTGATTTAAACCGTGCCGGTACCCCGCTGTTGGAAATTGTGTCAGAACCGGATATGCGCAGTGCCAAAGAAGCGGTGGCCTATATGCGAAAAATTCATTCCATTGTCCGTTACCTGGGTGTTTCTGATGGTAATATGCAGGAAGGTTCGTTCCGTTGTGATGCTAATGTCTCTTTGCGTCCTAAGGGGCAAGAAGAATTTGGTACCCGTACTGAACTAAAAAACATTAACTCCTTCCGCTTTGTGGAAAAAGCCATTAATGTTGAAATAGAAAGGCAGATGGATATTCTGGAAAGCGGCGGCACGATTACCCAGGAAACCCGTCTGTATGATGCGGATAAAAATGAAACCCGCTCCATGCGCAGCAAGGAAGAAGCGAATGACTATCGTTACTTCCCGGATCCCGATTTGCTGCCTATTGTGATTTCTCAGGAAGAAATTGAACAGATCTGCACTACCCTGCCCGAGCTGCCGGATGCCAAGTGTAAGCGCTTTGTCACAGAACTGGGTTTATCGGAAAAAGATGCCAGAGCACTGACTTCTGATCGGGATATGGCCGATTATTTTGAACAGGTTCAGCAAAGTATTGATGATGCCAGAATGGCGGCGAACTGGTTGCTGGGTGAAGTCTCTGCCCGCCTGAATAAAAATGCCCTGGAAATTAAGGACAGCCCTGTCAATGCTGAAGGTTTAACAGGTCTGCTTAAACGCATTAAGGATAATACTATTTCTGGAAAAATTGCCAAGGATGTTTTTGAGGCGATGTGGGAAGAAGGCGGTGATGCAGACAGTATTATTGAAAGTAAGGGCCTGAAGCAGATCACGGATACTTCGGCCATTGAAGCGATTATTGATGAAGTCATTGTCGCCAATCCTTCTCAGATGGAAGAATTTAAGGCCGGTAAGGACAAGTTAATTGGTTTCTTTGTCGGCCAGGTTATGAAAGCCTCAAAGGGCAAGGCCAATCCCGGGCAGGTTAACCAGTTATTGCAGAAAAAATTAAAGTCCTGAATAAGGCCGGAATAGTAAAAACATGAGTAAACCCGATCAATTACGCCGTTTTTTATTTGATAAAGCCAATATCCGAGGTGAAATCGTCCAGCTTAATGATGTCTGGCAGATCATGGAGGCAAACCATAAGTACCATCCTGTTATACGGGAGTATCTGGGTGAAGTGGTGGCAGCAGCGGTATTATTGTCGGCGACCATTAAGTTTGAAGGTTCTCTTACCATTCAGGCCAGCGGTGACGGGCCATTAAGTTTGATGGTGGTGGAGTGCCGTTCTAATTTCGGTGTACGCGGGGTAGCCAAATATAAGGAGCCGCTGCCTGAGCAGACTGATATAAAAACGCTGCTGGATAAAAGCAATCTGATCATTATCATAGAACAGGCACTGACTAATGAACGCTACCAAGGTATTGTGGCCCTGCTGGAAGGTAACAGCATTGCCGAATTTCTGGAAGGCTATTTGCAGCATTCGGAGCAGTTGGAAACCCGGATTTTTCTGGCGGCGGATAAACAGGCTGTCGGGGGGCTGCTGCTGCAGCAATTGCCGGGTAAAACTGAAGACGATGATAGCTGGGATCGGATCACCCACCTGGGCAGCACCATACAGAAAGAAGAATTACTGGAATTACAGGCCACAGAAATTATCCACCGCCTGTATCACGAAGAAGATGTGCGCCTGTTTGATCCCGAACCGGTACATTTTCAGTGCAGTTGTTCCAGGGAAAAAGTCAGTAATATGCTGCGCTCTATCGGCGAAGGAGAAGCTGCTGGTATTATTAAGGAACAGGACAATATTTCCGTGGATTGTGAATTCTGCGGCACCACCTATGATTTTGATGAAATCGATATTGCTGAAATCTATGCCAGCAATAATCCTACCACGGCCAGTACGACCCGTCACTAGCTCATTCAACCTGTCTAAATAAAAAAATCAAAAAAATTTAATTTCGCCCTCTTGAAATTTTATTGATCTGGATCAATAAAACAGGTAGAATAATAACCAAGTTAAAGGCTTGGTTAATTTGGTCTCAATAATAAAGTTGCTAAAAAAGGAGGATTAGACATGAGAAGAAGTATTATGGTTTTTGGATGTACACTAGAAGATGGTTCCAGAATTACCTGTGATGATGAAGGGGTGGTATCTGTGAAAGTTCACCCTGATCATTCCGTTACTGTGACCCGTGTGGATAATACAGAAGTTGAAGTGGATGGAAAATGGGTCGGCTATGTCCCGCGCTTTAATTAGTGTGCACTTAAGTCCCCCTTTTTCAAAGGGGGATACAGGGGGGTTAAGTTATTGATTTTCACCCTCCAGTCTCCCCCGCCGTTAGCTTTTTCCCACACT
>JANELJ010000055.1 GCA_024511395.1 Gammaproteobacteria bacterium
AGGCTGTGCCGTTTCTTTTTTAAAGCCGATTAATGCCAGTTGATTGTCTGCTTTTACACTGACACGGTTGCTTAGAAAAGGTGTTTCACCGTCTTTAGAGGTCTGAGTATTGCGGATATTAATACTGATATTCTGAGCCGGTTTAATGGCATTGGCAAAATTAAACTGGTAATTACTAAACTGGAGCTGTTGTTTCTGTATAAACTCAAGTTCATTATGAATTTGTCTGTGTTGCAGAATCGGGTTTTCAATTAAAGATTCAATCTGAAAACCCAGTGCAATAGGGCCGTGAAACGGGTTCTGCTGAATTCTTGACCATTGCTGGCTGTCGTGAAACAGGTTAAAGTCATCAGTGGCATTATGTGCCACATCAATATGGATCTGATTAAACTGTAATATGCTGGTTTGATTTACTACAGAATCCATAGAAATCCTTTAGGTGGTTTCTGTTTAGTTTAGAAGTCAGGACTTTTTATTACAAGTGATATGAAAAGCCTTTCCTGTTTTAAATGATGTCAGCGCTATTGGTTTATATCTGGATAAAGAAATAATCTATTGTTTCCAGAATTCCGGCGTCAGCAATACCAGAACAGTAAATACTTCCAGTCTGCCCAGCAGCATGGCAATCATGGCAATGACCTTACCGGGATCACTGACACTGGCAAAGGTGGTGGTAACATCACCCAGACCTGGGCCGAGGTTGTTCATACTGGTGGTAATGGCTGAAAAAGCGGTAACCTGATCCAGTCCAGTCTGCATCATCAGCAGCATCAGGATCACAAAGGTGGCGACATACATGGCCATAAATCCCCATACGGCTTCTACGGTCCGTTCATCCAGCAACTGACGTCCGACTCTGATGGGGTATTGGGCGTGTGGGTGGATCAGACGCCGGATTTCCCGAATACCCTGCTGAAAAATTACATTCATACGTATGACTTTCATTCCACCGGCAGTGGAACCGCCACAGCCACCTACAAAGCTGATAAAAATAAGCAGTACCGGCAGAGCACCGGGCCATTGGGAAAAATCAGCTGTGCCGAAACCGGTACTGGTGACAATACTGACTACTTCAAAACAGGCATTTTCAAAACTGGCTGAAACGGAATGATAGGTTCCCTGCAGATACAGTAACAGACTGGAGAAAACAACCACGGCAAGAACAAACAGCAGAAAGCTGCGCACTTCAATATCTTCCCAATAAGACTTAATTCCACCCCGGTGCAGAGCCAGGTAATGAATACTGAAATTAATACCGCCGAGCAGCATAAAAATAATAGCAATACTTTCTATAAGAGGGCTGTGGAAATAACCCAGGCTGGCATCATGAGTGGAAAATCCACCGGTAGAAATGGTAGAAAGACTGTGTGAAACTGCATCAAAAGGGGACATTCCGGCCAGCCAGTAGGCCAGGGTGTTGAGCAGGGTAATAACGACATAGATGCCCCATAAGGAACGGGCGGTTTTAGACAGTCGCGGGGTAATTTTCTGCTCCTTAAACGGACCAGGTGCCTCAGCCTTGTATAACTGCATACCACCAATACCAATCATGGGCAGAATGGCAATGGCCAGAACCACCATACCCATGCCGCCAAACCACTGTAATTGCTGACGATAAAATAAAATGGATTTTGGCAGACTTTCCAGATGGGTAATAACGGTTGAACCTGTGGTGGTAAAGGCTGAAATGGATTCAAATATGGCATCGGTATAGGAGAGATGTGCTCCGAGAATGAGCGGCCAGGAAGCCAGCAAACTGATCCAGGTCCAGAAAATGGTGACGACCAGGAAACCGTCACGGACGGTCAGGTCGATGGCTTTATTGCGTGTGCTGTACCACAGCAGACTGCCGGGAATAAACATTAACAGGAAGGCATTAAAGAAATGAATGGCCTCATGATCGTCATACCACAGAGAAACCAGAATAGGAAAAATAAGGGACAGACTAAAACCCATAGAGAAAAAACCAATAATTCTGGAGATAGTGAAAATGCGTTTTTTTAATCGTCCTGAAATCATGGTATGGATAGTCTGTTGTCTGAAGTTATATGACAGGTTAAGAAGTATAGTAGAAGTGTAAACATTAATAAGCAATTTAGATCAAGAAATTTATAAATTATCAAGTAGCAATCCGGTCTGTTTCAGAAAGCAATAGTACAGAATAATTATCATATAAAAGAATATTAGAACTTGCTTTATTAGCATAATAAAAGGATAATATTCAGGTAAAATTTTATTCAAATTTCCATATTTCTTTATGGAATCCCGCTATTTAGCCTTCTAGTTATAATAAAGCTTAATAAAAGCTCGATAATAGCTGCGGCGTTATTTTCACGGCAAAACCACTGTTTTGTGCTTATTTGTATATAGGTTCTGTAAATGAATTTAGAGAAAATTTTTCCTTTTCTAATCTGGTTTAAAATGGTCAATAAAGAGACCATTAAAGCCGATATCATTGCCGGTTTAACCGGTGCCGTTATTGTACTACCGCAGGGTGTAGCCTTTGCGACCATTGCGGGCTTACCTCCGGAATACGGTTTATATACCGCCATGGTGACACCCATTATTGCGGCACTTTTCGGTTCGTCCTATCATCTGGTATCCGGGCCGACAACGGCCATTTCCATCGTGGTTTTTTCTGCTGTTAGTAATTACGCCACTCCGGGAACACCGGAGTTTATTAATATGGCCTTAACCTTAACCTTTCTGGCCGGTGTTTATCAGTTCGGTTTCGGTATAGCTCGTCTGGGTTCACTGGTTAACTTTGTTTCACATACCGTGGTGATTGGTTTTACCGCTGGGGCGGCTATCCTGATTGCTACCAGTCAGTTAAAACATATCACCGGTATTATAGTACCTAAGGGTGAGTCATTTGTGCATACCTGGATGGATCTGTTCACCGAATTTAACCAGATTAATCCGTACCTTTTACTGATTGCCCTAGCAACGCTGTTAACAGCCATGCTTGCCAAGAAATTTATGCCGAAAATGCCCAATCTGTTAATTGGTATGATTATAGGCAGTGTACTGGCACTGTACCTGAAAAACTTTACGGATATTAAACTGGTAGGAGAAATTCCAGCTCACCTACCGCCTTTGTCACATCCGGAATTTTCTTTTGAAACCATTAAACTGCTGGCTCCGCAGGCTTTTGCGGTGGCATTGCTGGGGTTAATTGAAGCGGTTTCCATCAGCCGGGCCGTTGCAACTAAGTCCAATCAGCGGATTGATTCCAATCAGGAGTTTATCGGACAGGGGCTATCTAATATGACCGGCAGCTTTTTCTCCAGTTACGCCGGCTCCGGTTCCTTTACCCGCTCTGGAATTAACTATGAAGCGGGTGCAAAAACACCTATGTCCGCTATTTTTGCCGCCCTGTTTTTAATGGTTATTGTGCTGTTAATTGCACCGCTGACGGCGTATCTGCCCATTGCCGCCATGGGTGGGGTGATTCTGCTGGTTGCCTATAATCTGATTGACTTTAAACAGATTAAACATACATTGTCATTCAGCAAGTCTGAGTCCAGTGTCTTAATAACGACCTTTCTGGCTACTTTGTTTTTGGAACTGGAATTTGCTATTTATCTGGGCGTAATATTATCGTTAGTTCTATTTCTGGCCAAAACTTCTACGCCGCGTATTCCAACCCTATCCTTTGATGAGGGTCCGGATGCCCCCAAGCGTAAACTGATTAATATTAAGCAAAAGCCTGTTAAGCAGTGTCCACAGGTAAAAATAATCCGTATTGATATGTCTATTTATTTTGGCTCTGTTAATCATATCCAGAACCGCATTGCCAAGATTGTGGAAAATGAGCATATTTATCATATTCTGATTGTGGCAACCGGTATTAACTTTATTGACCTGGCCGGTGCAGAAGCGATGATTGCGGAAAATAACAGCCTGAAGCAGCATGGCGGCGGTCTGTATTTTGTGGGTTTAAAATCAAATGTGTATGAGTTTGCTGCCAAGTCCGGCTTTATAAAACATATTGGTAATACCCACTTTTTTGATTCCAAGCCTGCAGCTATTGCCCATATATACAAAAAACTGGATAAAGATATTTGCGCTAAATGTAATGCTTTAATCTTTAAGGAATGTCAGTAAAGCCACGTGTGGTTTTAATTTAAAACATTACGCTGCATATAAAAAAAGCACATTAATAAATGTGCTTTTTTTATGTCTGCCGGTTTTGTTCACATAGTATATTCCTTTTAAAGGATTTGTGATTGCACATCACTTTTGGCTGGTTCACTATGCATAACAGCCCGGGATTCATTTGTTATATTTAAATCCGGAAAGGGCTGTTTTTGTAAATCTCTTAGATGAGACGGAGTGGATGGATCACCTATCCAGACAGGATGTGGTTGAAAGTCCTGACTGACAATACTTCGGGTAGGGTCAAATTCATTAAATACAATACCGGTCAGATCAGACCATGTATACAAGAAATCTGATGTGCTATAAGTTCGGTGTACCAGTTCATTTTCATCAGTTAATGGATTTACCTGCTTCCAGGAGTCACTTCTCCAGACAATAAAAGGAACGGTGTACATGGCACTGGTCGGTGCGCCTTCATTACGTCCAGCAAAGGGTTTTGCAGCATTGTCGTAAACTTCCTCACCATGGTCAGAAAAATAAATCAGTAAGCCATGATCTTTGCTGGCTTTAAACTCATTAACTATGTTGGAAACTACAAAATCATTGTATAAAACCGCATTGTCATAGTCGTTATATTCTTCAATCTGTCGTTTATTAAGCCACTTGGGCAGGTCGCTGTTGCCCTTAAACAAAGCAAATTCTTCTGGAAAACGATAGTGGTATTTTCTGTGAGTGCCCAGTAAATGAATAACAATAAATTTTTTCTCAGTAGAGTCGTTTAAAATCTTTTTAAACGGCTCAATGACCTTACCATCATATTGGCTGGAATCCTGCATGCGATTATTGTTTAGATAAATCTGCTCGTCAGCCTGCTTGGAAAAAGTGGTCAGAATGGTGTTTCTTTTGGTTTGAGTCTGTTGATTAGTGATCCAGTAGGTTTTGTAACCAGCCTGCTTCATTATATTGATAAGGGTTGGCTTTCTCAGGTATAGATCAGGGTTTTGCTGATCAGCAAAAGTCAGTACCTGCTGCAGCGTTTCAATAGTATAAGGCCGGGGGGAATAAATATTATCAAATACCAGCAACTCATCTTTTATAGCATCCAGTCTGGGAGTGGTTTTACGAGGATAACCGTACAGGCTCATTCTCTGACGGTTTGTGGATTCTCCAATAACCAGCACCAAAGTATTGCTGTGGTCTGCGTTTTTGCTATAAAGCCCTGCTATGGGGGGTAATTTTTCATTAGCCAGTAAATGTTTTTCAATGTCGGCCAGTGTCTTTTTGTATTTAATATAGCCCATGACCAGCTGCCAGGGAGCCGCTGGTTCCATGCGGTTAATTTGCTTGTCCAGGGCGCTGTCAAATTTTTCATGTTTAATAAGCAGCTGGTTAATTCCAGGCCAGCCGACAATAAACAGCAGACTTAAGGTTAGATATATCTGTTGAGGTTTGCTGGGTGTCAGTGGTTTCAGGTACTTCCAGATAATCCAGGGTATCAGGCTGTATACAATCAGGGCTGGCAGCATCCAGAAACGGAAATAGGACTCCAGAAACTCTTTAGACTCATTAAAATTGGATTCAAAAATAATAAACAGTACACTTTGTGAAAAATCCTGACCATAAAGTGCAAGGTAACCCATAGATACCAGTGAGGTTGCCCATAATATCAGGCCGGTAATACCGGAAATCAGTTTACTGTATTTTGGGAATAACAGGATGGGGATTAGCCATAAAAAACTCATATAAATGGCCTGGCGTAAGCCGACTCCGCCGGAGGTGCCGGTGGTAAATATAATAATTTGATACAGCCCGGAAAAATAAAAAAAGAATAAGTAATATTTCCAGAAATCCGGCCAGGAAAATTTGTTGTTTTTATTATTATCAGAATTATTATTAGAACTTTGGGAACGAAATAACATATATACCTCAGTTATTATTTATCCAATTCGTAACTCTTAATATCGATATCTGTAATTTATATTGCTAAATCGACAAAGACCATATCATATTAAAATCCAGGAAATGGAATAGTTTATTATTGACTAACTTATGACTGGACCTATGACAGAATAGTTAGTCCCAAGTTCCTTTTGGTTATTTAACTTTTAACAATAACATTTCAACCTTAATTCAACCTTAATTTAAGGTTTGAGAATACTACAGGTTGTTTTTTTTAATTTTACGCCAGAGTGAAACCCGGTCAATACCTAAAATAGCAGCGGCCCGGGTTCTGTTGCCGCCGCATTTATCCAGAACCCACTTAATATATTCAATTTCCTGTTCATCCAGAGTCGGCAGGCGGTTTTTATTAAAACGCATAACTGACAGTGAGTGATCGGTTAAATCAGATGGCAACTGGGCCAGGGTAATGATATTGCCGGTAGCCAACACTACGGCCCGTTCAATCAGGTTTTCAAGTTCACGGATATTGCCGGGGAAGTGGTATTGATTCAGGGCTTCAATGACTTCAGGTTCAAAATCATCAATGACCTTATCCATTAAACGGCTGTGTTTTTTCAGAAAATAATAGGCCAACAAAGCAATATCTTCTGTTCTTTCAGTCAGTGGAGGTAGGTGAATATGAATAATATTAAGACGGTAAAACAGGTCTTCTCTAAATTGACCATTGGATACGGTCTGTTCCAGATCCTGATTAGTGGCAGCCAGAAAACGGACATTAATGGGAATATTCTGTTTTCCATTCGGACTTTGAATCGCTTTTTCCTGAATGGTTCTTAATAATTTTACCTGCAGACCAGGAGGCATCTGGTCAATTTCATCCAGAAACAGGGTACCACCAGCTGTATCGGCAAGCAGGCCACCCTGTTTGGTGCCGGAAACATCAGTACCACCAAATAATTCACTAGACAGTATTTCTTCCTGCAGGGCGCTGCAGTTAATAACAATAAACGGCTGCTTGTGTCTCGGGCTGTTGGCATGAATAAAACGGGCCGCCAGCTCCCTGCCGGTACCATTTTCACCGGAAATAATGACGTTGCAGTCAGAAGGTGCAATTTGCCTCATGGTATCCACCAGGCTGAGCACATGCGGATCCTGAGAGAGTATCTGTACGCCTGCTGGTTTGTCGAAAATACGGGACTTTAGACGTTTATTTTCACGTTTAAGATGAACCAGTTCCAGAGCATTTTTGACAACTTCCTGTATATCATCCAGTTGATAGGGTTTGGACAAATAATGATAAGCACCCATTTTCATGGCTTTAACCACCGAATCATAGGAGCCATGTCCCGTTAACAGGATCACCGGAAGATCGGGGTCGACTTCCTGTGCTTTTTTTAAAATCCCCATACCGTCCACTTTTTCCATTTTTAGATCGGTAATAACTACATCAAATACCTGATCTTCCAAGGCCTTGAAACCACCGGTTCCGGTACTTCGAGTGGTTACCTTATAGCCTTCACGGTTCAGTACATAACTGAGATTTTTTATGGCTATCGGTTCATCATCGATAATCAGGACAGAGGCTATTGCGGCATCTGTAGCGTCAGATGTGTCAAAATCTTCTGCAGTTTGAGTGACCATTTATTTGAATTCCGGAATTGAGTGGTTATTGTTTCAGGCGAATTAATCTGCTTATTATGTATCTTTTTAGTCCTGAATTTAAGGTTGAATACAGGGCAGACGGATAATAAATTCTGTACCCTGTCCGGGATGGCTGAGCACTGCAATTTCCCCGGCGTGTTCACGAATAATTTCCTGGGCAATATACAGTCCAATTCCCATGCCCTGCCTCGGAGCCTTGGTAGTAAAAAAGGGGTCAAAAATATGCACCATAGTTTCCTGTGTAATACCATGGCCGGTGTCTTTAATGTGCAGGCTGGCGCAGGCCGTTTTACAGCCGGATTCTTTATCCGAAAATGATTTTTTCATCTTATTAGAAATACCTTCAGACACATCGCCAATAATATAACTTCCTTCGGGCAGGGGAGAAATGGGTTCGTGGCATAAAGAAGCCTGTAAACTGATCTGGTTAGTCTGATCCCCGGCATCAATGGCATTTTTTAAAAGATTAATAAGAACCTGCTGGAAGCGCTGATAATCCACATTAAGCAGTAAGTTATCCGGAATATTCTGCTGTATGGCCGGAAGGTTTTTTAAATCGTTATGCAGTAACAGCAGGGTACTGTCAATGAGTTCCCTTAGTGGTACAGGCTCAATATTAAAGCTTTGAGGCTGGCCGAAATTTTTCATGGCACTGACAATTTTATGTGCCCGCATGGTTTCACTGTCAATCTGTTCCAGCCAGCTGTCCAGCATGGTTTTATCTGCGCTGTGCAGTTCTTCTTTAAGCAGCTGGCAGGACGACAGAATATTACCCAGCGGGTTATTCAGTTCATGAGCGACACCGGAAGCCAGAATGCCCAGGGAAGCCAGTTTTTCGGTTTGCAGCAGACGTTGTTTTCTCAGTTCCAGCTCATGGAGCATACGGTTAAATGCTTCAGTAAAGGCAATGACTTCCTGCTCATTACTTTTGACCTGTAACTGCTCAAAACGCCCCTGGGCAATAGGCTCCAGGTTGCTCTCCAGTTCTCTCAGGGGCCGAACCACCTGACGGCTTAAATGATAACCGATAAATACAGTGATTAATGCGGTCATTAAAATGGCTCCGGCCAGTGTCCAGCGGGTAGTGCGCAGTGAATGAATCAGAGAGCTTCTTTCTTCAAGGGCTATTTTTTCAGACAGAGTGGACAGTTGATGGCCTAGTGGCCGAAGCATTTGAGCGGCAGTAGCTGGTTTTATATCATGCCATTGCTTCTGGTAGTGGCTTAACACTTCCTGATAATCGTTTAATAAACCCTGTAGTCGGCTGATATCGGCAGGAACTGCAAACTGCATAAGACTGTTGAGGTTTTTACTCAGGCTGGTAATGGCTTTGTGGGTATATGAGATGATATTATCCAGTTCTTTTTTATTATGGTAGAGAACAAGATTTTTTTCATGGCGTCGCATCTCCATAATATCATCGTTAAAACTGCTGATTTCCACGCCTTCCTTGACCTGTTGCTGCAGGTATAGCAAATTAAAAAAAGCAAACAGGCATAAAAATACAATAAACAGGGCGAGCAGATAAAAAGCACGGGAAGTTTTATGACGAATACTGTTCATCAGGGTGTGTAAAATCCATAAGCAAATACTTTAAATTGTTGCATACTGACAACGGCATCGCAAATTCGGCTGAAATAAGGGAACAACCAATAAATGTGTTTATCCTGGTGCAACAAAGTGCAACAGTTGTTTTTGTATGGTGCTTTGTTATAACTCATTGATTTTAAATTATACCTTATGGAAAAGCTGGATATAAGGGCCAGTTTTGTTTTTCTCGGCGCTGTATTCTATGGTATTATCAGGGGTTAATTAATGTAACTAAAGTTTAGAGTTTCAGCTCCCCCAAAAAGGAGAATCATTTAAAATTTATTGATTACCTCAGTTAACCGATAGTCCGTAACAGGAACCGGATATCCCTTGCTGAAGCCTCCGTGAATCTATCCATGGATGCTTTTCGACAGCCTCCCTGCTGTCGAAACTTCATCAAGGGACACCCGGCCCCTGTTACTCCGAGGTAAACAAAATAATTCAGTAAAAACAGGAAAAAAATGTAAAAAAAAGCAAAAAACAGTTGACAAAAATTCGGCAGCA
>JANELJ010000272.1 GCA_024511395.1 Gammaproteobacteria bacterium
CTGCAAATTTAACACCCATAATTCGCCAACATTTCTTTATAAATCAATGCGCTATAATTTATTCAGGTCGGACTATTTTATTTTATAGAAATTTTTATTCAGGTATTCCACTACATCTTCAATCTGGTCTTCTGGCCAAGGTACGCCGACGGTGGTTTTACAGCGGGTTACCTGCTTTCTGAGACCTTCTATGGTATTGACTCTGCGATCTTCCCGGGTATAAATAACGTTGGGGTTGCCTCCCATTAAAGAAGCATGGCAGGACAGGCAGTTGGCATCGTGGAGATCCTTGCCGTGGGTTGGATTAGCGGCCTGTGTAGTTTGTGCCAGTGCCAGGAGTATGGGGGTGGTAAGTAATATTTTGGTTGTTCTTATTAGAGTTCTTTTCATTGTTCTTCCTCTGAGCAATATTTTTTATGTCTATTAAGTATTAAGTTTGAACGGCCTGGTTTAAATGGGCAATTCTTACCGGTGCGGGCGGATGGGAATCATACCAGGCTGAATGTACGGGGTCCGGTGTTAGGGTATTGGCATTATCTTTGTAAAGCTTAACCAGAGCCGCAGTCAGTTTGGCGGCATCGGCCTGTTGGGCGGCAAAATCGTCGGCTTCAAACTCGTGTTTACGACTTATCATAGCGCTAACCGGCGCAAGAAAAAAGGTAAAAATGGGGGAACTTAAGCTAAACAGTACCAGAGCCGCATAAATAGACGGGGTACTCATGCCCAGGCCGTTATAAAACCAGGTTTGCTGCATAAGCCAGCCCAGCACGGCAAAACCGATTAAAGTCATAATGGTCATGGTGATCAGACGCTTTAGAATATGTTTGCGCTTAAAATGTCCCAGCTCATGAGCCAGTACCGCTTCGACTTCTTCTTCATCCAGAGAGTTGAGCAGATTATCAAAAAATACAATCTGTTTATTATTGCCCAGGCCGGTAAAATAAGCATTGCCGTGACTGGAACGGCGTGAGCCGTCCATTACCTTGATGCTCTTGCTGATAAAGCCGCAGTGGGTCATCAGGCGTTCAATGCGCTGTTTAAGTGACTCATCATCCAGTTCGGTAAATTTATTGAATATTGGCGCAATAAAAGCCGGGTAGGCCCACATCATCAGAAAGCCAAAGCCCATCCAGACTGCCCAGGCATACAGCCACCAGTAGGATCCAGCAGAATCCATTAACCACAGAATAACCATAATTAAAGGCACCCCAATCAGCAGGCCTAAAATGGTCTGTTTAAGCATATCGCTGAGCCAAGTTTTAAAAGTTGTACGGTTAAAACAAAATTTTTCTTCTAGGACAAAGGTATTGTATAGGCTTAAGGGTAAATCCAGAATGGAAGAGATAAACGTAATCAGCAGTATAAACAGTACACCGGTATAAATGGGAGACACTTCCCAGGAGCGGACATATTGATCCACCCACTCAAGTCCACCCCCAAGGGTCCATACCAGCAGCAGTACGGTACTGAATAATAAATTGATATTACCCAGTTTTTCTTTGGCAATGGTGTAGTCCGCAGCTTTCTGGTGATCGGATAGGCTGATTTTTTCAGCAAAGGCTTCGGGAACCTTGCCCCTGTGTTGCTGAACATATTTAATTTGCCTGAGTGAGAGCCAGAAATGGGTCAGGGCTGACAGAAAAACCATAATTAGAAAAAGTGTTGTAAATAAAGGCATAAAAACTCGTTGGTTATAAAATGAAAAACTATCTAATTTTTGTTGTTTTGACTATATTATACCTCATTCGTTTAATTTCAAGGTAGAAGACATGTCACAGGATCAACGTAACTTAATCTGGGTCGATCTGGAAATGACCGGCCTGGAGCCAGACACCGATAAAATTATAGAAATTGCCACCATTGTCACAGATGCTGAACTGAATATTCTGGCGGAAGGGCCCGTGCTGGCTATTCATCAAAATGATGCGGTGCTCAATGCCATGGATGAATGGAATACTAAACATCATGGTGAGTCCGGGCTGATACAAAGGGTTAAGGACTGTACCGTGGATGAAGCGGAAGCCAGTCGTCAGACCATTGAGTTTTTAAAAGACTATGTAGGCAAAGGTGTTTCGCCCATGTGCGGTAATAGTATCTGTCAGGACAGGCGTTTTATGGTACGTGGTATGCCGGAACTGGAAGCTTACTTCCATTATCGGAATCTTGATGTCAGTACGCTCAAAGAGCTGGCTCGGCGCTGGTATCCCAAAGTTTTTGACGGTCTGGACAAGAAGGGTGCTCATCAGGCGCTGGATGATATTCGTGAATCCATTGAGGAATTAAAATATTATTGGGTGCAAATGCTCAAATAGCAGTCCAAGACAGCATAAGTGTTAACCGCTTTTTTTCTGGAAGTGCGGGCATCCTGCCTGCAAAAAAACTTATACTAAGCTATTAAGCCTGCAGTGTTGCGGCAATTTGTTCCAGTTCTTTAACTTCTAACTGGTTTGCTTTGGCGTATTCCAGAGCACGGGATAGACGGGCAGGAACTGAACGCCCCATGCATTTATGGGCCAGATCGCCGTTATTAGGCGTTCTTTATCGGCATCGTCAAAATTCTGGCCGGTCAGGTGGCTCTGAATAGTCAGGACATCATCAATGACCTTTAAAGCCAGATCACGATTTTCATTCCACCGATCATTGACATCACTATCGGGCGGCATATCCAGACCGGCAATATTGGTGGTCAGGATATAGAGGTTTTTACGCACCAGTTCAAACAGCATTTCCTGATCGTCTTTTACTATCCAGGCAGGAATATCCAGAGTAGCCAGGGCGTCTTTTATAATTTCAGCTTTAGGACCAATAACAGGAGAAGGTACCAGTACTTTAAAATCCTGACCTTTTTTCTTTTCAAACCAGACAGAGATTATCGTTGGGTTTTCAATATGATGAGCCTGCCAGTCGCGAGGCAGCAATTCATTCTGCAGCAGATACAGACGGTCTTTCCAGTGTGCGGGTATTTGTTTCAGAACCGGGGATAAATCACTTTCTCCAACAGCAACCAGTACCATTTCGGGTTCTTTAAGGTGCTCAGACATTGCTTCAATACTGATTTCACGGGTAACCGGGTATAGCGGATAACCGGCTCGAAGGAGGGCGC
>JANELJ010000273.1 GCA_024511395.1 Gammaproteobacteria bacterium
CCGGCTTTTGTGGCTCAAAATTATTTCCGGTTTGATGGGGTCTTTTATCAAACCGGGGCAATCAGCTACTTTAAACCTGGCTTGATGTCAGGCTTAAAACGGTATTATTCAGGTTGAACTAATTAATACTACCCAGGAAATCTGAACCATGAAACAGCGTGGCCGGGCCGTTTTAATCCGCGATCCCAATAATGCTGATCTGGTCTTATTACGAACTAAAGGCGGTGATCCGAAGGATCATAAAGCCGCTATTGGAGAATGGTTATGGGATGAAATCTGGACCAGTAAGCCGCAGCAGACCCGGGACTTTTATCAGAAAGTACTGCAATACGATGCCATGATCAATAGTAAGCAATATGATGTTTTACTGAGCCAGGATAAGTGGCGGGCCGGCGTCCATCACCTGGAGGATGACAGCCAGCCCATGATCTGGATACCGGTTATCCGTGTTGCTGATCCGCAGGCACTAGCCGACCAAGTGGAAGAGGCTGGCGGTATTGTCTGGATGGATCCTTCAGAAAAGCCTGGCAATCCCAATACCGCTTTGATCAGTGATACCACTGGAGCATTATTATTAATACAACGCTGGCCGGTTGAGTCAGAAGGTGGGGAGAAATAATAATGAAAAAATCGATTCGGATGATTATTGTACTATTGCTGACTGCGGTACTACTGTCCTTAAGCGGCTGCGGTACCGGCGGGGGGTATGGAGGTTACAGCACCAGCCCCAATATTTATTATGGTTATGGCTACCCCTACTATTATTATGACGATGACGACTGCTGTTATCATCCGCCGCATGACCAGCCCCAGAACCCCGATGAGCCGGTACGGCCCAGACCAGCCATGAATATGGGCCGACCTTCCGGTATGCGCATGAGTCGTCCGACTCGTTCATTTCGTGGACGGCGTTAGTCAGAACCGCATATTGTTTTTAACATAACCGCCTGCCGCTTTCATAAGCTCCGGCAGGCGGTAACGGTTTTTCATATTACAGTCATTACACAATTCCGGTAACAGGCTCAACTTTTCCCTGACTTTCAGCACATCATCCACACTGTGTAATTTAACATGACCAATTGTGTGCTGATGACTGATATTGTTGTAACAGTACAGGTAATCACCGCTGGAGGTAATAAACAGATCACTATTGCGTGCCACGCATTTAAAATCATTTTTATAATACTGTCTGGCAATATCCGTCAGGGAAGGCACAAAATCCAGTTCCTGTGAATGCAGCCGGTATTTACTGATAATATGACGCAGGCGCTGTGTTGCCAGATGCAGTTCTGACTCAGTACCCCGGTTATACAGGGTTGGTGACATAGTTAACTGTGCGACACCCTGCTGCTTTAACCAGGCAATGGTTTGCGGCAGAGTATCCAGACATTCATGCATGGGTGTCAGGCTGATGGCCAGCCGGGTCTGCTGCAGGGTTTGCTGAGCCAGAATAATATTCTGCATGACTTTTTCCTGATCCAGACCCACATGCACGGCATTATAAACGGCCTTTTCAACACTTGAAAAAGAGATAATCAAAGTGCCTATACGGCCATCCAGAAGCTGCAGACGCTCCCAATTCAGAAGCTGGCCATTGCTAACCATATCAAAATGTACCGGATACTGCCCAATCTGCTGTACAAAATAATTAAAATCCGGGTGGCTTGTCGGTTCTCCATAACCGGCAATAACACAGCGAAACACTCTCGGTACATTGATACGTTCCAGTGCCTGATGCAAAATTTCCCGGGTCATTAAACGGGGCTTCTGAATCAGGGACTGGGGACACATAACACACCGGGCATTGCATTTACTAGTCCATTCCAGATTGACGGCCAGTTGATAGTCTTTCATGATCGACTCCTTAGGATGTTAATTCCATATGGGGTATATGCGCCTTGCAGTTGGGTACTACCTGTTCAATAGCCACCTGAACAGCCCGCTCCGGCTGCGGTTCAAACAGGGCACAGATGTCATCCTGGCTATGGATACTTGCCTGACCGTTAACCCGCAGCCGCTCACCGGTGGAAAAATCAATAAACAGACAGCCGACATGCGGGTTCTGCATAATATTACCTAGGCTCATAAAGGCTCCGTTACCATTAAAGTCCGGAAAAGCAAAATGTCGGCTGTCAATTATCTTAACCAGTCCCGGCCCGCCGCCTTTAAATGAACAGTCACAATCCCCTCGGTTATTACTGGTTGCCAGGAAAAAAAATGGTACCTGCTCAATTTTTGCATGATATTGTTCTGGAATTTCAGACCAGAGCAGACGCTGTTTACGCTGCTCATCCCAGAGGGTTTCAGTATGCCACTGCTTCTGGGCCGCCTGTTCACCCTCATGAAAACTCTGTGCCTTATTTATGGTGTTAGTCTTGATGTCGGTTTTATTATTACTGCTCATAGTATCAACCTGTTATCCGATGTTTAAAAAAGGCTAACAGGCAATTATTAAGATAACCTTAATTTTTAAAGGTCTTTTAATGTTTCTTCAACCTGCCTGATCTGCATCAAGAAAAAGGATTTATACATTTCGCGTCAATGCCATATTTTTTTTAAAAGTTCTCTGCTAGAATTTCTGTATATGAATGGCTTAAGCAGTAACAGGCACACTATTTTTCAGGGATGGACAACAATACTGACCAGCCTGGCTATTGCGATCCTGTTGTTTTCACTCACTGCCTGTGACTCTTCCAATAAAATCCCAGTCCAGATTGTTAATGATAATGACACCCTCAATGACAGCCAGCTGCATGCCTTACAGACCAAAGCCAGCCAGGAAAGAGCCCCTGATACTTTTTACTTTGGTTTTGATTTACGTAACAGCCCCTAGGAAGATACCGCCCAGTATCTGCCTTTTTTAAATTATCTGGAACAGGCAACAGGCTATCGCTTTAAAATTCACTTTACTCCTAAAGGCAGTACTGCAACCGACGAACTGGGCCGCAATCATACTCAGTTTGCCGCCATGGGCGCCATCAGTTTTTTTTACGCCCAGACCCGCTATGGCGCCATTCCTCTAGTCAGAGGGCTGAATTCTAAAGGCCGGGCAGAATATCAGTCTGTTTTTGTGGTGCACCCCGACAGCCCCATTTA
>JANELJ010000274.1 GCA_024511395.1 Gammaproteobacteria bacterium
TAATCAAGCGGTTAAGCTTATATATTGCTTATAATATATACAATATCTTATAGATTTTAGCAGGGCCGGATCATACTTTGATTAAAATATGTTCAATATGTAAAATATTATATTTATAGACACTGAGTATCCATTGACCATGCTTCTTGATGAAGTTTCGGCAGCAGAGATGCTGCCGAAAAGCCTCTATGGATGGATTCTCGGCGTCTTCAGCAAGGAGTGTGGTCAATGGATACGGTATTTACGTCTAAATGAGAATTATTAAAAGTATGCTCCCGCCCTGTAGATTTTAGCTAAATTATAAAAAAGCTTAAGATTTAAACTAAAGTATTTATAAGTGCAGACGCTAAAGCTTTACAACAATTAAATTGACATCATTAACTAATTTTATTAAGAAGGACTGACAATAGACATATCCGGCGTTCAAACAGCAGCCATTGCAAGCAATGTCTGCCAGAATGATCCGGTAGGGATCAGTGTATTGAAAAAATCAATGGATATTTAGGCCCAGTCTGCCATGCAATTGATTGAGTCAATTCCACAACTACCTGATAATCTGGGTCAGAACATTAATGTAAAGGTCTGATTATTTTAAAATCTCTTATCCTAATTTATCATCTGCAACAAAATATTTAGGATCTTCAATTACATTCACCTCACACAGATCACCGGCCTTGGTCAGCAGTTTTCGGCACTCAGGACTTAAGTGACGCAGGTGAAGGCGTTTATGTTCACTTAAATAGCGTTCCGCCAGGGTATCAATAGCTTCAATAGCCGAATGATCGGACACCCTAGAATATTTAAATTCCACCACTACATCATCCGGATCATTTTTTGGATCAAATAACTCCTGAAAATTGTGTACCGAACCAAAAAACAGCGGACCGTGCAGTTCATATACCTTGGAATATTCATTGTCACGGGTGATATTAACCGTAATATGCTTGGCATGATTCCAGGCAAATACCAACGCCGCAATAATCACCCCGATTACCACGGCAATGGCCAGATTATCAGTTATCACGGTAATAGCAGATACTGAGATCAGGATAAAGGCATCAGTTTTTGGGATTTTATCGAGGATACGGAAACTGGACCATTCAAAGGTACCGATAACCACCATAAACATCACCCCTACCAGCGCTGCCAGCGGAATACGGGAAATCAGATCAGAAGTAAACATAATAAAACTAAGCAGGAACAGAGCCGCCGCAATACCGGACAAACGCCCGCGACCACCGGCAGTAACATTAATCATAGACTGACCAATCATGGCACAGCCACCCATACCACCAAAAAAGCCACAGGTCACATTGGCAACCCCCTGGCCCACACATTCCCTGTTACCCTGGCCACGGGTTTCAGTCATTTCATCAATCACTGTCAGAGTCAGCAGGGATTCAGTTAAACCAATGGCTGCAAAAGCCAGCGAATAAGGAAAGATAATCACCAGAGTATCCCTGATTTCATTGAGAGAACCCATCGGAATCATGGGAATATGAAACTCGGGGAACCCACCGGCAATAGAAGCAATGTCTCCCACAGTACGAGCCGGTAAATCAAAGCCGATAACCAGGGCTGAAACCACCAGTATCCCTGCCAGCGGTGCTGGAATGGCTTTGGTATATTTAGGCAGTATATAAATAACGGCCATGGTCAGAGCAATCAGACCCAGCATGGTCCAGAGCATGACACCTTCCATCCATACGGCATTACCGGTTTCCAGATCCGGAATCTTAAACTGCCCTATCTGAGCCAGAAAAATAACAATGGCAAGACCGTTAACAAAACCCAGCATCACCGGATGCGGTACCAGACGGATAAACTTGCCCAGCCGTAATATCCCGAACAGGATCTGTATCAGCCCCATCAGTACCACTGCAGCAAAAAGGTATTCCACCCCATGAATAACCACCAGACCAGTCATAATAACAGCCAGAGCACCGGTTGCCCCGGAAATCATACCCGGACGACCGCCCAGGGTGGCAGTGATTAAACCAACAATAAAAGCCGCATACAGCCCCACCAAGGGATCAACTTCGGCAACAAATGCAAAAGCAATGGCTTCAGGCACCAGTGCCAAGGCTACAGTCAGGCCGGATAATATCTCAGTTTTAACATTGCAGGGCTGGTCTTTGGAGCATAGATCAATCATATATAATCCGAGAAAAATAACTTAAAAAACAATCAGAAGCTGTTAGAAAGGGGGCAAATTATACAGATACTAGGTGGTTTTTACCAGATATATTATTAGCTGATCCTAATAAACCAAACAGGGTTGGCTGTGTTAAAATATATTTAATATTATATTTATAACTGCTGAGTATTCATTGACCGTGCTTCTTGATGAAGTTTCGGTAGCAGGGATGCTGCCGAAAAGCCTCCATGGATGGATTCACGGCATCTTTAGCAAGGAGTACGGTCAATGAATACGGTATTTAGTTCAACCTGAATAATACCGTTTTAAGCCTGACTTCAAGCCAGGTTTAAAGCGGCTGATTGTTCTGGTTTGATAAAATATCCCATCAAACCGGAAATAATTTTGAGCCACAAAAGCCGGAGCTTATTGAGGAGCTTTCTTAAGTTATGTCCAGCGGCTACCATAACCACATTAATGGCATCACCGACTGCACCTTTGAGGTAGCAGCGGTCTAAACGGCCATCATTTTTCATATGACCAATTTCAGGCTCAATCGCACTGCGCCGTTTTAATGCCTTTTTAATACTTCGGGTAACACCTCGCTTCTGACCTGAGATAAAAACTTTAGTGTCTTTTACCTCATGTCCACGATAGCCCCGATCAACAAAGCACTGTTCCAGTTGTGGCAGTAGAGTGTGTCCATCATAAGGATTGCCCGGACAACTTTGAGCGCCAATAACAAAGCCTTCCTTGTTAGTTACCGCGATACTGGTTTTAACTCCAAATTCATAAGGCTTATGAGCTTTGCCTTTACTGATACACTCGACTTCCGGGGCATGTAAACTGTAAAGCTTGTTCTTACTGTGCTGCTCCTGCTCAATTAGTTTCTGAGCCTGTTTTAGAGCTACTTCAAACAGAGACTGAATATCAACGGAATAGTTGGGCAGTTGTCGTT
>JANELJ010000275.1 GCA_024511395.1 Gammaproteobacteria bacterium
ACCTCATTCCATAATTCAATCCCAAGTAAGCCAGGCACTGGCTGAAGATATTGGTCCAAGCGATCTGACCGCCGAATTAATTCCACAGGATAATCAGGCTACGGCCCATCTTATCTGTCGTGAACCTGCTGTATTATGTGGCTGTGACTGGTTTAATGAAGTGTTCAGACAACTGGATGACTCCATTACTATACAATGGTATGCCAATGATGGCGACAGCATAAGCAATGAGCAGCGGATCTGTACCATTAGCGGCCATGCACGCCATATTCTAACCGGTGAACGCAGCGCCATGAATTTTCTGCAGACGCTATCCGGTACTGCCACGTCCACGCAACAATATGTCAGACAGCTGGGCAGTACCTCTGTTAAATTGCTGGATACCCGAAAAACCATTCCCGGACTCAGGGAGGCACAGAAATACGCCGTAAAATGCGGTGGAGCCTATAACCACCGTCACGGTTTATTTGACGGGGTACTGATTAAAGAAAATCATATTATGGCGGCAGGTTCCATTACGCATGCCGTAGAGAATGCCCGTAAGACTATTCCTCACATGCTGAAAATTGAAGTGGAGGTGGAAACACTGGAAGAAGTCACCGAAGCACTTAATGCCGGTGCCGATATTTTATTACTGGATAACATGGATAATACTCAGCTGGAGCAGGCTATAGAGCTTAATCATGGCCGTGTGCTGTTGGAAGTATCAGGGAATATTACGCTGGAACGGCTAAAAGAATTGAGCCGACTGGCCATTGATTTTATTTCAACCGGGGCGATTACTAAACATATAAAAGCGGTGGATTTTTCACTCCGGTTTGAAACATAAATAATTATGTCCGACCTGAACAAATCATAGTGCATTGATTTATAAGGAAATATTGCTTGATTATTGGTGTTAAATTTGCAGATTTATGGATCGCCCGTGGCAGATTTTTTGTATAGGATTTAATACTGAAAACCAGATACATTCGCTGTAAAATTTCTATCCAGTTTTTTATTGTTTGGGAAGCTACCTGAATATCCTGTGCCAAATTAGCAATTACAACAAGTCCTCCAACACAACTTCTTAGCAAATCCAGCAACAGACTTAGCTGAGAAATATTATGAATATTTTCCAAATCCCGTACACCTTCTCTTAAGACTCGGTCAAATCGCTCTCTTCGCCAACGCCGGGCCTGACGTTCATCCGCTTCAATAAAAGGCTCTGGAAAACCACCTACAGTCATTAAGCGTTTGAACGCTTCCTGTTTATTAATATGCTCTGGATACTCATCTAAAGAGAATGGATGTAAACGCCAGTAATGATACCGCCCCAATAGAGAATCTCCACCCCGGCGATAAATATCCAGACGGGCAGAGCCGGTCACAAGAAAGTTATGCAACTCAGATTCGACATCGTATAGCCCTTTTATCCAGTTCTTCCAGCGCGGATATTTATGCAATTCATCAAACACCAGTAACTTGTCAGCCGCAGACCATTTTTTAAGCAGAATATCCTGACGATCTTCATCATAATCCCAGTTAAAATAACGACCCGGCATTTTTTGTTCTTGTAACAACGCTTTTACCAGTATCATTTTACCAACCTGACGTGACCCACCGATAAAAACCATTTTATTTTTTAGGTCTTCAAGAATGTATGGAGTAATATATCGCATATACGGCTATTTTAAACCGTACTTCAAATTAGTCATGGCTATTTTATAATACACTTAAAAATAGTCATGCATTATATTACTGTACTTAAATCGATTTGCCGACTGTTTTCTACCAAGCGTTCTTCTGTGAGTGCATAAGGAGCTGGATCGAGGATGGGTTGTTGTTCCAGTAGTTGATCCACCAGTAACTGGCAGGATGCCAAGCCAATGACTACACCGTTTCTGAAATGCCCGGCATTGAGATAAAGGTTTTCCAGTTGCGGGTGCTCACCAATATAAGGTACACCATCGACTGAACCGGGGCGCAGGCCGGCCCATTGTTTTTCTATCGGATAATCAGCCAGTGCCGATATAATGCGACGGGCTTCCTGTGCCAGTTCCTGCAGGACCGACTCTGTAGTAGTTTTATCAAAATCTTCAAATTCCAGGGTACTGCCCATCACAACCCGGCCATCTTTACGAGGTATTACATAACGACCCTTGCTTAGTACAATACGGCGTACCACGCCCGGCTCTGCCTTAAAGACTATCATCTGCCCTTTTACTGGTGCAATTTTTGGCGTTTTCAGATATTTTTCCAGCAATTGCGCACTCCATGCGCCACCGGCTAATACCACCTTGTCGGCATAAAACCGGCCTTTATTGGTGACCACACCTTTAATACCCTGACTTTCAGAAATAAATGATTCCGCCCGGGTCTGCTGTTCTATTCTTACCCCCAGCTTTATTAAATCTTCTCTTAAGGCTCTGACCAGACGGGGGTTTCGTACCTGTCCTATAGAAGGGGTAAACCAGCCCTGCTGGTAGTTATTCTCCAGTCCCGGTTCCACCGTTTTCAGGTCATCGCCCGTTAGTTTTTCAAATTCATAAGCAAAGCGCTGTTCCCAGTCAATAGCCTGCTGCAGTTCATCTTCAATATCAAGATAGAGCAGACCACTTTGAATATACTCAGGATCTATACCTGAATTATGGTGAATGTCCTGCAGGACAGCAGGATAGTATTTCTGGCCCCATTGAGCCAGCCTAGTAACCGGGTCAGAATAACGCCAGGGGTATAAGGGTGAAATAATACCGCCGCCGGCCCAGGAAGATTCCTTGCCGGCATAGCCCTGTTCAATAATGGTGACTGAAACACCTGATTTTATTAATAAACGTGCCGTCAGCATGCCGATAATACCGGCACCGATAATAAGAACTCTTTTCATCAAGAGCAAAAGCCTTTAAATAATTTAAAATAAACTAGATAATACCATAATATACTAACAGGGTAAGTGGCCGGAGTATGACCTCTTATAAGATTTTGCTAATTGATTATGAAAGAGCTTATAACGGACATTTTTATTCGTTAACTGGTTAAAGTAACGATGAATTTCCGAAAAATGCCTTGTCTCTTTATCACCCATAGCCGTAATCATACTCACTAT
>JANELJ010000276.1 GCA_024511395.1 Gammaproteobacteria bacterium
CTGATCGAGAAACAGGCATTTAGTTCAATATTTTTTAGTTCTTATCCAGAATTCAGGTTAAACTTACTTTCAGCAAACCGGTAGAAATCGACGGCAAGGCTTATCTACGTGTTGCCAGGGCTGATTTAATGGTCAGCCCTGTCTGTGTGGCATGCCATAATTTCCGTCCTGATACCCCTAAAAATGACTGGAAACTGGGGGATGTACGAGGAATACTGGAAGTCACCCTACCCGTGGACATCATTCAGGAAAATGCCTCAGGTATTATTTATCTCACCCTGTTTACCGGTTTACTGGCATTGCTGCTGGTCTTTATATCCATCTATGCCACCTATCGTTATTTTATCAGCAACAAGCTAAACACCATCAACAATGCCCTGATCGATATTGTTGAAGGTGAAGGTGACCTGACCCGCCGACTGGATGACTCTGGTAGTGATGAAATCAGCCACATCGCACAAAGTTTCAATCGTTTTGTAAATAACCTGCATACTACCGCCAGTCAGATCCTGCAGGCCAGTAATAGCCTATCAAAAACCTCTACCGAACTACTGGATATTACTGCCCAAACCAATAGTGCAATAAAAGAACAAAAACAGGATACTGAACTTGCAGCAGCCGAGGTAGAGAAATTTAATGAACACTCCATTGAGGTCACTCAGCTTACTGAACAGGCCACCCATTCAACTCATTCTGCTGAAGATGCCACCAATCGGGGCAATATTGCCATTTCCTCTACTATTGGTACTGTCAATCAACTGACCAGTAATGTCTCAAGCGCAGCACAAATTATTGAGCAATTACAGAAAGACAGCACTAATATTGGGGGAGTACTGGAGGTCATTCAAAGCACTGCCGAACAGACCAATTTACTGGCTTTAAATGCGGCCATTGAGGCAGCACATGCGGGTAAGCAGGGTCGGTGCTTTGCCGTAGTTGCCGATGAAGTCCGTACTCTGGCCGCTAGAACCCAGGATTCAACTCTGGAAATTCAGGCCATGATTGAACGTCTTCAGGATGCCAGTAACAAGGCTTATAATGCCATGCAGTCCAATACTGAGTATTCTAATGCAGCCAGCATTCAGAAAGAGACATCGGAAAGCCTGAATCAGAATGTCAGCCAGATTTCCAGCAAGTCTCAGGAGACCGTAATGGCCAGTCAGAAAACCCGGGAACATGCCCAGAATCTGGATGAACTGGCGGAACAACTACAGCAGCTTATCGGTTCATTTAAGTTATAATAAAGCCCGTTTTATTTGCATTACAAGGCAGGCCTCGGTCTGCCACAGGGCATTATTTATGAGACTCTCACGCTTTTTTATTGATTGTGAACTGCAGCCGGGCCAGTCATTACAACTTCCTCCCCCTCTGGTGAACTATATTACCAATGTATTACGTCTGAAACAGGGGGACTACATTCACCTGTTTAATGGATGTCCATACAATGGTATTTACGGTGAATTTTCTGCACAGCTCCTGGAAGCAGGCAAACGCAAGGTGCTGGTTCAACTGGGACAGTTTCTTGCCCGGGATATTGAATCACCACTTAAAGTTCATCTGCTGCAGGGAATATCCCGTAGTGAACGGATGGATTTTACCATTCAGAAAGCCGTTGAGCTGGGCTGCACACAGATCACCTCGGTATTTACCGAGCGTTCCAATAGCCGGAAATTAAAAGCAAAACAGTTAGAAAAAAAACAGCAGCACTGGCAAAGTGTCGCGGACAGTGCCTGTGAACAATCAGGACGTACCCGCAGGGTACTCATACAGCCTGCCATAAAGCCTTATGAAATAGAGAAATTCAGTGCTGATCTACAGTTGCTACTGGTACCTGATGCTGATCAAAGTCTGGCCGAGCTGCACATGCAAGGGGAGCAGAATGTAGGGGATATAAAGAGTGTGAATATTTTTATCGGGCCAGAAGGTGGTTTAAGCCCCGGGGAAATTGAATATGCCTGTTCCCAGGGGTATCTGGGTGTTCGTCTTGGACCCAGGATCCTCAGAACGGAAACGGCAGGTTTAACCACACTGAGTGTGGTGCAGTTATTATGGGGTGATTTATCCTGAATGAATTTTCTAATTACATTACCTGTTCTGCCATAACTATTCTTCTGTCATAACACTGGAAACCTGTTGTTCCAGGTAGTCAATACGGGGAATAATGTACTGCTCACCGTCAAGTTTAATATGCACCACCTGCTCATCTTTAAGATCTGAAGATGCCACCCAGCTTTCATCCACCATTAAGAGACTGGGAATAGACTGGCAGCCAAGGGCTATAAAAGGCGCACAACCTTTATTGTCCGGGGCATTAAGGATAATCACCCGGCGATAGTTCTGTGGTTTAGAAGCCTGCGGGTTCATAATCCGCTCAAATATCACTACCGGAATTTCCTGTTCACGCCAGTTCATCATACCGGCAAACCATTCCGGTGCACCCAGATGAGGTTCAATTTTGCCCATCTCGGTCACTTCGGCCACCAGAGCATTGGGTAAAATCATTTTATAACTGAAAAAACTCAGTGTCAGACAACGAACCTGGGCATCCAGATTGATATTGCCGCCAGATTTGTGCACTTCGACACCCTAGATAACTTTACTTTCCTGGTTCATATTTTTCTCTTTACCTCTGCTGAGCTGAGTATTTTATCTGCGTTTTTTATACCCTCACCCTGACCCTCTCCCTGAGGGAGAGGTAATGGAAGGATAGATACTAGTTAATATAAGAGTCTTTACCCATATACTGCATGGCAATTTTTAAGGCCAGCGCTTCAGGTGAGCCGCTATAGCTGACCAGATTGGCCTTGCGTACTGAATCTGGCATGCTGCTGACCACACAGCTTTCCGGGTTCTGTGCCCAGATATTACCTTGGTACTGTTCAGCAAACTTCTGGCTGGCTAGGACACCGTCAGCACCCATGCCGCTAAATAGTCCGACCTGAATAAATCATAGCACATTGATTTATAAGGAAATATTGGCGAATTATGGGTGTTAAATTTGCAGGTTTTTGGTAAAATAACCCTTATTACCTTGCAAATTTCCAGACCAGAATGAAGCCAAAGAAACAGCCAAAA
>JANELJ010000056.1 GCA_024511395.1 Gammaproteobacteria bacterium
GCAGTTTAATACCGTGCTCTTTGGACAGTTTAACCAGGTTTTCTCTGGCTTTGTTCAGGAGCTTTGAATCGGTTGGAAAAGCGATGTTCTTTTCCTGTACGGTAGTATCTACCGTGACTTCCGGTCTATGTGTTTTGATAACTTAATCAACTCATGGTTTATGTCCAGCATGTTTTCAAGGCGCATCCTGAACAGGTCTTCCTGAGGTATTTTTAGCTGTTTCTCTGGCTTCATTCTGGTCTGGAAATTTGCAAGGTAATAAGGCTTATTTTACCAAAAACCTGCAAATTTAACACCCATAATTCGCCAATATTTCCTTATAAATCAATGTACTATGTTTTATTCAGGTCGGACTAATTAACTTGAACCATCTGAGAAACGGAAACAGAGTCATTAAATTCATTGCTACTTCCTGTATAGCAGAAAAATACTAGGGGTATTCAGTAACCCCTGGACTCAGAGCCTGAATAATACCCCTTGTTTTACTGAGTTATAAAATAATTGATAAAAAAGGATACATTATTTATAGGATTTTGGTTCTTTAATTGCTGGCAGGATCTGGCCATTCATTAATACCGCTAGGTACTGGATATCATTGTGATTTTTTAACTGCAGCAGATAATACCAGTAGTTTTCTTTTTCATGTTTTTTTACTTTCTTTAATTCAATTTCATTGATTTTCAGGGCAGTCATTTCAGGCTGGGTTTTTAACCAGCTGTTTACCTTGCTTACCAGCTCATTAATGCCTAAAGGTACATTGCCTTTGCCGGGGATCCAGACAGATGTATTGTTAATATCATCTTTTTTGGCATACACAATAATGGTTGCATCATCCATGTAGTCAATAATTTCCAGGGGGAACTGAAAAGCATAGCTCTGACTGAAGAAGCCGAATAATAAGATAGCAGGAAATAATTTGTTTAACATGATTGAAACCTCTAAAGATTGACCTGAAATAGTTAATCATTAATAGTAATTAATAAAGCTCTCTATTATAGCATAGCTAGTTTTTTGTCTAAAGAGAGCCTGTTTCTCAAAGGTTTAATACCGTTTGCTTAATTTTTTAGTTCTATCTGCCAGGCTTTGGCATCAGGATTCCAGTCCGGCAGTACTATGCGTCTGGCTGCTTGGTTGTTGAGATTGAAATGGTGCAGATCTGGCCTGTGGGTATGACCGTGAATGAGTGTTAAAGTATTGTTATCAAGCATTAGTTTTTCCACGGCCTGCTGGTTTACATCCATGATTTGTGTGGGTTTTTGCTGACCTCTCTGTTTGCTTTGCTCGCGCATGGAATGGGCTATGGCAATACGTTCTTCAATAGAGCGGGACAGAAAATCCTGTTGCCATTGCGGATTATGGACCATTTTTCGAAATGCCATATAATCGCTATCATCGGTACACAGCTTATCTCCATGAGAAAGCAGAATGGTTTCCCTACCCTGTTTTGTCTCAATGTCCAGAGGAAAGGGATCGGGAATTAACTGGCATTTTGCAGCCTGTTCAAACTGCCTGCCTAGTAGAAAATCCCGGTTGCCGTGCATGATATAAACCTCAATACCCTGTTCATTGAGGAGTCTGAGGTTTTCAATAACATTCTGGTAAAAGGGCAGGGAAGCATCATCTCCCAGCCAGACTTCAAATAAATCGCCCAGAATATAAAGCGCCTTGATCTGGTTTGCCTGTTCCAGACAGGAAGCTATAAATTGATTGAAGCAGGTGTGAATATCCGAACGTGCGGGGTCGAGATGAAGATCGGAAATAAAAAGCAGTTTCATAAAACAGGGGCCGCTGTACGGAACAGCAGCCCTGATAATAGCTTAATTATTATTAAACGATTATTTGACAGTAACTTTTTCAATGATAACGTCTTCAACGGGTACGTCAGAGTGAAAGCCCTTGCTTCCTGTGGCTACGGATTTAATGGCATCAACGACATCCATGCCGTTTACAACCTTGCCGAATACACAATAACCCCAGCCGTCCGGTGTTTCACTGCGAAAATTCAGGAAGTTGTTGTTTTTTACATTAATAAAGAACTGGGAAGAAGCAGAATGAGGATCCGGTGTTCTGGCCATGGCAATGGTGCCGCGCTCATTGCTTAAGCCGTTATTGGCTTCGTTCTGAATATTACCGCGGGTTTCTTTTTCATCCATGCCCGGTTCCATACCGCCGCCCTGGATCATAAAACCGTCAATTACACGGTGGAAAATAGTGCCGTTATAAAAACCGTCTTTGGCATACTGCTCAAAGTTTTTACAAGTTTCAGGTGCTTTTTCATGGTCCAGTTCAATAGTAATGGTGCCATGGTTGGTTTGCATTTTAATCATAAGTTTTCCGTTTTTTGTATTAGTATTGTAAGTTATTGAATGACTTAGGTCGTTTTATTGGGGTAATGATTGTTAATTTCAACCTCGTCCTGAGTGTTAGAAGGTACAGGGCGGGAGCATACTTTTAATGATTCTCATTTAGACGCAAATACCGCATCCACTGACCGTACTCCTTGCTGAAGACGCCGTGAATCCATCCATGGAGGCTTTTCGGCAGCATCCCTGCTGCCGAAACTTCATCAAGAAGCACGGTCAATGGATACTCAGAAGGTATAAATTTCATTTTGAATATATTTTAACCAAAGTATGATCCGGCCCTGTCAGAAGGTATTACTTAATAACTTTTATATCTTCAATATAAATCGGATCAACCGGAATATTCTGCTGTCCAGCTACCTGGGTGGTTTTAACTTTGGCAATCTTATCCACAACATCCATACCCTTAATAACTTTACCAAATACAGTATAACCCCAGCCATTCATGGTTTTACGGGTATGATTAAGAAAGTCATTGTTTTTCAGGTTGATAAAGAACTGTGCGGTGGCAGAATGCGGGTCTCTGGTTCGGGCCATGGCAATGGTACCGCGATCATTTTTCAGGCCGTTGTCCGCTTCGTTTTTAATAGGGCTGAGGGTTTTCTTTCGATCACGGGCATTAGTAAAACCACCGCCCTGAATCATAAAACCGTCAATGATGCGGTGAAAAATGGTTTTGCGGTAAAAATGGTTTTCAACATAGTTAACAAAGTTTTTAACGGTTTCCGGGGCTTTATCCGGATACAGTTCCAGCACGATATCGCCCATGGTGGTGGTCATTTTAACCTTAATGGTATCTTCGGCAAAGGTGGTAACCGACAGGGAGAGCAGAATTATGCTCAGAAGTAATTGTTTTATCATGGCCATATTTTTTTATACCTGTTTAAATGTACGGGTTTAATGTACGAATACATTGTGTTATGTAAAGGGAATATGTAAATTTTTGATTAATATAACGGTTTTAATGTTCTTATTAAAGAGTATTTGATTTATTTTTGTTCGCCAATTCATTAAAATCACCGCTTGCAAAGATTTTTTTCACATCATTATGGAATTTACACAAAAATGAGTAATACGCCTGCGCCAGCTTCATCCGATAACGAGTCCAGAATTGTTTCCAATTTTATTCGGCATATTATTGATGAGGATATTAAGAATAACAAAAACAACGGCAAGGTTATCACTCGTTTTCCTCCAGAACCCAACGGCTACCTGCATATCGGTCATGCCAAGTCCATCTGCCTGAATTTTGGTCTGGCCCGTGATTACAATGGTGTCTGTAATTTGCGTTTTGATGACACCAATCCGGAAAAAGAAGATGTGGAATATGTTGATTCCATAATGGAAGATGTGTGCTGGCTGGGGTTTGAATGGGCCGGAGAGCCGAAATATGCTTCAAATTATTTCCAGCAGTTATATGAATATGCCGTTGAACTAATCAAAATGGGTAAGGCCTATGTCTGCTCCCTGTCACCGGAAGAAGCCCGTCAGTATCGTGGTTCTCTGACCGAGCCGGGTAAAAACAGTCCTTACAGGGATCAAAGTGTTGAGGAAAACCTGGCTTTGTTTGAGCGTATGAAACAGGGTGAATTTGAGGAAGGGGAGAAGGTTCTGCGGGCTAAAATTGATATGGCTTCACCCAATATCAATATGCGTGATCCGGTTATTTACCGTATCCGCAAGGTAGAACATCACCAGACCGGTAACGAATGGTGTATTTATCCCATGTATGACTACACTCACTGTCTGTCGGATGCCATTGAGGGCATTACTCATTCCCTATGTACCCTGGAGTTTGAAGATCACCGGCCGCTGTATGACTGGGTGCTGGATCAGCTGCAGATCCCCTGTCATCCGCAGCAGATTGAATTTGCCCGGCTTAATCTTAACTACACCATTACCAGTAAACGTAAACTCAAACAGCTGGTGGATGAAAAGCATGTGCACGGCTGGGATGATCCGCGACTGCCTACTATATCGGGCTTAAGACGCCGCGGCTATACACCGGCCTCTCTGCGTGATTTCAGTGATCGTATTGGTGTCACCAAGGTGGACGGGGTAGTGGATATGAGCACCCTGGAATTCTGTATTCGTGAGGATCTGGAACATACCGCCCCACGGGCCATGTGTGTTATTGATCCCCTGAAAGTGGTTATTGAAAGTTTTGCTGAGGATCAGGTCGAAGATCTGTCGGCTCCCCGTCATCCCAAGGATGAAAGCATGGGGCGCAGAGCGCTGAAAATGACCCAGGTGATTTATATTGACCGCAGTGACTTTGAAGAAGTCCCACCGCCCAAGTACAAGCGGCTCACGATTGACAAAGAAGTGCGCTTAAGAAACTCCTATGTTATAAAATGCCATTCGGTTATTAAGGATGATGAAGGTAATATTATTGAACTGCGCTGTACCCATGATCCGGATACCCTGGGTAAAAAGCCGGAAGGGCGTAAGGTCAAGGGCGTTATCCACTGGGTATCGGAGCAATACTCCATGCCGGCAGAAGTGCGTTTATACGACCGTCTGTTCAGTGTGGAAAATCCTGACGGAGCGGCCAGGGAACATGAAGATGAAGACAGCCATTTTCTGGACTTTCTAAACCCGGATTCACTGATTGTTAAGGCCGATGCCCGTGCTGAATTGTCCCTGGCTGATACCCAGCCGGGAAACCACTACCAGTTTGAACGGGAAGGTTATTTTACCACTGATCCTGACTCCACAAAGGACAAACTGGTTTTTAACCGCACTGTAGGTTTAAGAGATTCCTGGGCTAAAATAGGTGGCAAGAGCTGATATGTTACAGATATATAATTCCCTGAGCGGAAAAAAAGAACAATTTATTCCTATCGAACCGGGCAAGGTCAAAATGTATGTCTGCGGCATGACCGTGTACGACTATTGTCATATTGGACATGCCCGGGTGCTGGTGGTGTTTGATGTGATTAACCGCTACCTACGTAAACTGTACGGGGATGAAAATGTCACCTATGTGCGCAATATTACCGATATTGATGACAAGATCATTGCCCGGGCCATTGAAAACGGCGAAGACATCAACACTCTGACCCAACGCTTTATTGATGCCATGCATGAAGATGCTGATGCCCTGGGTGTAATGCATCCGGATATTGAGCCCCGTGCTACTGAGCACATGGATAATATTATCAATATGATCCAGACCCTGATAGATAAAGGTATTGCTTATCAGGGCGACAACGGAGATGTTTATTATCAGGTCAGTAAGTTTAAGGACTATGGCAAACTGTCCAAAAAGAACCTGGAAGATCTGCAGTCCGGCAGCCGGGTAGAAGTGGAACAGGCCAAGCGGGATCCGGCGGATTTTGTATTATGGAAAATGGCCAAGCCCGGTGAACCCTTCTGGGAATCTCCCTGGGGCCAAGGTCGTCCCGGCTGGCATATTGAATGTTCCGCCATGTCCAAGCATTGTCTGGGTGAGCATTTCGATATTCACGGCGGTGGTCTGGATCTGAAATTTCCTCATCATGAAAATGAAATTGCCCAGTCAGAAGGCTGCTCCGGCCATAAGTTTGTTAACTACTGGATCCATAATGGTTTTGTGCGGGTGGATGATGAAAAAATGTCCAAATCCCTGGGCAATTTCTTTATTATCCGTGATGTTCTGCAGAATTATGCACCGGAGGTGATCCGTTATTTTATTCTTAACAGCCATTACCGCAGTCCGCTGAATTATTCCGATGAAAATCTGGATCGTGCGAAAGCCTCTTTAAGCACACTGTATCAGTCATTACTGGATATTAAACCGGCTGATGCCCCACTGGATGAAAACAGTGATTATGCCAAACGTTTTTTTCAGGCTATGGACGATGACTTTAATACCCCCAAAGCCATTTCTGTGCTGTTTGATATGAGCCATGAATTAAACCGCCTGAAAAAATCAGATAAGGCTCAGGTTCAGGAACTGGCAGCCCAGATCAAACACCTTGCCTATATCATGGGTCTGCTGGAAAATGATCCGCAGGCGTTTTTACAAAGCGGAGCCGGTGAGGGCGGTTTATCGGATGATGAAATTAATGATCTGATTGCTCAACGGGCTCAGGCCAAGGCCGATAAAAACTGGGTCGAATCGGATCGTATCCGTGATGTTCTGGTGGCTACGGATATCCTGCTGGAAGATACCCCCAAAGGTACCCGCTGGCGCAGGAAATAGGCCAGTGATCAGGATCTCCGGGTGATTTAAATTATGGCTAAATCCAGAAAAAAGAAATCTTCCAGTAAAAGAAAAAAGTCATCAGGTTCTGGACGTTTTATTAAAAAAACGTTCCTGTACCTGCTGATTTTTGGCACCATCGGCCTGACGCTTTATACACTTTATCTTAACAGCATTATTAAAGATAAATTTGAAGGCCGCCGCTGGTCCATTCCTGCCAAGGTGTATGCCCGGGCTTTGGAAATTTACCCGGGTGTTAAGCTCAGTGCCGGCCAGCTGGAAAAAGAGCTCCGTCTGGCCGGTTACCGCAAGGACAAATCCCCCTCTACACAGGGCAGCTTCTCCCGTAAAGGCAATCAGGTAGATCTGGTCAGCCGTCAGTTCCGCTTTCCCGATGGAGATGAAGCGTCTCATAAGCTGCGTATTCAGTTTAAACATAATGTTGTCAGCCGGATTTATGACAAAAGTCGTAAACGCTCTGTGTCTCTGGCTCGGCTGGATCCGGCAGTGATTGGCGGTATCCACCCACGTTTACATGAAGACCGGGTATTGCTGGCGCAGGATGAAATTCCGCAGAAATTAAAAAAAGCCCTGATTGCGGTAGAAGACCGAAACTTTTACCAGCATTACGGTATTGATCCCAAAGGCATTATTCGTGCTGTGTGGGCTAATATTAAAGCCGGTGCAACGGTGCAGGGCGGCAGTACGCTGACTCAGCAGCTGGTTAAAAATTTCTTTTTAACCAGAGAGCGCACCCTGATCCGCAAGCTCAATGAAGCCATTATGTCTCTGCTGCTGGAATACCATTACAGCAAGGATGAAATTCTTACTGCTTATATCAATGAAGTTTACCTAGGTCAGGATGGTCGTCGGGCCATTCATGGTTTTGCTCTGGCCAGTGAATATTATTTCAGACGGCCCATCAGTCAGCTCAGTCTGTCGCAGATATCCCTGCTGGTGGGGCTGGTCAAGGGACCGTCCTGGTACAACCCGGTCAAGCATCCGCAACGGGCGAAAAAGCGTCGAAATACCGTGCTTAAAGTGATGCTGGAGCAACAGCTTATTACTGAGAAGCAGTATAAAAAAGCCATTGCCTCAAGCCTGGGAAACAGTCAGGGTATTTCTTTAAGCTCATCACCTTTCCCGGCATTTCTGGACAGTGTGAAATCACAGTTGCAGGAAAGCTATAACCAGGATGACTTAACTGATAAAGGCCTAAAAATATTTACCACGCTTAATCCGCAGGTACAATGGGCTGCGGAACAGGCTCTGAGCAGCCAGTTAAAAAGCATGGGGAAAAAACGTGCTAAACAACTGCAGGGCGCTATTATTGTCAGTCACCGCAATTCTGCAGAGATACTGGCCATAGTCGGTGGTAAAAAGAGTCAGGAAGGTGATTTTAACCGGGCTATGCATGCTCAACGTCCTATTGGTTCACTGGTCAAACCGGTTATTTATCTGACCGCACTGCAGCAGGGTTATACCCTGGCCTCTCTGTTAAAAGACCAGTCATTTACGGCCAAAAGTGTAAAGGGCAAATTATGGAAGCCTAAAAACTTTGATCATAAAGAGCACGGTATAGTGCCTTTGCATGTGGCTCTGGCCAAGTCCTATAATTTATCCACAGCCCGGCTGGGTATGGATGTTGGTGTGGACAAAGTACTTAATACTGTTCGGGCACTGGGTGCGCAGACTGATGCATTGCCCTATCCAGCGGTGCTGCTGGGTTCTCTGACTTTAACGCCGTTACAGGTTACCCAGATGTACCAGACCCTGGCAGACCAGGGCTTTTATTCGCCCCTGCATACAATTTTATCGGTACAGGACGAGCAGAATAATGCTCTGCAGCAATACCCCTTGCGCGTGGAACAGCGGATCAGTGAAGACCTGACTTATCTTATTAATGCCAATCTTCAGGAAGTCGTCAGTATGGGTACCGCGAAAGGCTTAAGTCATTACCTGCCGTCCCGTTATCAGCTGGCTGGAAAAACCGGTACCACCAATGAGCTCAGAGACAGCTGGTTTGCCGGATTTGGCAGTAATCTGCTGGCCGTGGTCTGGCTGGGGCGGGATGATAATACTCCGGCTGGTCTGACCGGATCCTCCGGTGCTCTAAAAGTCTGGGGCAGGATGATGCAGAAACTGGACGTTGGTGTGCTGGAACAGAATCAGCCGCAGAATATTAAATGGTTCTGGGTGGACTCCCTGCAGCAGGTACGGCTTTCCGGACGCTGTAAAAATGCTGAATACCTGCCTTTTATCAAGGGGACGGAACCTGCCAGGGTAGAGGCATGTGAAACCGGCCGTTTTTCAAACAACTGGCTACAACGTTTGTTTCAATAGTGTAAAATAGTTGTAACTCCCTGTTTGTTACAACCACTGAGGCCGTCAATGTTTAAAATCTATCTTTTAGTACTGTTCATTATCAGCATTATCAATGGCTGCAGCTCAGTTGGTTATTCCCGAGACAGGACTATCGGCAGTGCTCCTCCGGTTATTGAACAAAGCCGTCCCCAGGAAGCAGCTGGCTCTGAAGAGGTGTACCAGCCAAAAGTGATTACTACAGCGGCGGTCAGTCAGGGCACAGTATCTCCCCGAACCTCGGCTAAGCCGCCAGCCAGTCGTAGTGCGGTGCTTGATCTCCTTAAGCCGTCCAAAGCGGCTATTGATCAAGGTAATTACGATGAAGCGGAAAGTCTGCTAAAAAGGGCGTTAAGAATTGAGCCGGATAATGCCTGGCTCTGGCACAATATGGCGGTGTTACAATTTTATCGTGAGGATTATCAGCAGGCGGTTCAACAGGCATTAAAATCCAATAATCTGGCAAAAAATAACCAGAAATTAAAGTCAAATAATTACAAAGTTATAAAACAGAGCTATATTAAACTGGGTGAACCTGAAAAATCGGTCCGATATAAATAAAATCAACAGCACTTAAATTAAACTGCTAAAATTAAAGTGGCAAGAAAAGACAAGATTTATATATGGTTTGATTTAAATCAGAGGATAATGCCTAGTTAAATGTTAAGTTTGCTGCAATTATCCATCCTATTGTAAGAAGTTCTTAAGGTTGTTCCATGCTTTAATGGACAGTGTAAATTAAACTGTGTATCCGCTCTTATTTAAATATAAGGAGCCAA
>JANELJ010000004.1 GCA_024511395.1 Gammaproteobacteria bacterium
TTTAGAACGGGATATCATCATCAAAATCTTCCTCAAAAGGCTGTGCGGCGGGAGCCGACTGGGGCTGGTTCTGAGGTTGAGACTGATTAAACTGCTGGTTTTGCTGTGGTGCCTTATTCTGGTTCTGCTGGAAACCGGAATTCTGCTGGTTGTCCTGGTTAAAAGAAGTATCACCGCCGGTGCGGCTGTCCAGCATTTGCATAACACCGTTAAAACCATCTACTACAACTTCTGTAGTATAGCGATCCTGGCCGTTTTTGTCCTGCCACTTACGGGTCTGCAGCTTGCCTTCAATATAGACCTGGGAACCTTTATGCAGGTATTCACCGGCGACACCGGCTACGCCGCCAAAAAACACTACCCTGTGCCATTCGGTACGTTCCTGCCGTTGTCCGGTATTTTTATCTTTCCAGGTTTCTGAAGTGGCCAGGGTGATATTGGTAATAGGCTTACCATCTGGTGTATAACGTACTTCCGGTTCTTTCCCCAGTCTCCCTACCAGGATTACTTTATTAACTCCAGCCATTATTTATCCTCTTTTTAATATTGCTCTTCAAATTATGCTCTTATGTCTTATGCGAATACTGCTCTGACAGTTTCAGCAGTCCCTCTTTATCCAGGGCATGTAATTCAACTTTTAAATAGGCTGCCTGATCCTCCGGGATCACTACGGCCTCTGCCACGCCGCGAATACCAGTCAGACCTACAGTGGCTTTTAACACGTCCTGTTCCTGAATATTACCCAGTTTCACCACATAAGTACTCAGATAACACGGTGACTTCATAGTCAGGGCAAACAACAGCCAGATCAGCATGGCCGAGGCGGCAAACAGGAAAACTCCATTTATACCATATAAGCCTAATAACTTTCCACCTATCAGGCCGCCAAAAAAGGCACCCAAGAACTGGCTGGTACTGTAAACGCCCATGGCCGTTCCTTTGGCCTCAGTCGGCGACATTTTGGACACCAGAGAAGGCAGGGAAGCTTCCAGAATATTAAAGGCAGTAAAAAATACCAGAATAAAAATAGTCAGACCGTAAATAGAATCATGAAATTCCCAGAATCCCAGTTCTGCCAGAGCTACAATGCTAATGGCTCCTACAAATACTTCTTTCATGCGCCGTTTACTCTCGGCAATAATAATAAAAGGTACCATCATTCCCATTGCAAGCAGCATTACCGGCAGATAAATCTTCCAGTGCTCGGCAGACGGCAGGTTGGCATGCTGCTGATCAACCAGTGCAATCGGTATCACCAGGAAGGTGGCGGTTAACACCATATGCAGAATTAAAATGCCCATATCCAGGCGCAGCAACTGCCGGTCTTTTAAAATAGTTCGAAACTGTTCCGGTACCGGCTCTGTTTCCCGGTGAAAACTTCTCGGTGCATCAGGCACCCAGAACAGGGTAACGGCCACACCCAGCAGGGCAAATACTGCCGTTAACCAGAACATGCCGTCAACACCAATCCATTCATTGAGAATAGAACCAGCGACCATGGCTACTGCAAAGGAAAAACCGATGCTCATACCAATGGTCGCCATAATTTTCAGCCGATGTTCTTCACGGGTTAAATCAGCCGCCAGAGCCATAACAGCCGCAGCAACAGCCCCACTGCCCTGAATAATCCGCCCCAGAATCACACCGTAAATAGAATCTGAAACGGCCGCAACCATACTGCCTGCTGCAAAAATCAGCATCCCCACTACAATTACCGGCTTGCGACCAATCTTGTCCGATAGCATCCCGAAAGGGATCTGAAAAATAGCCTGAGTTAAACCATAAGCACCAATGGCCAGACCAATTAATAAGGGGGTATTGCCTTCCAGTTGTTGACCATACAGAGAAAACACCGGAAAAATCATAAACAGACCCAGCATACGCAGAGAGTAAATACTGGCCAGGGATAATGAGGCCCGTTTTTCAGCGGGGGTTAGTTTATCGATTTCGGTTTGTGATGACTTACTTCTCATTATGTTTAATTTAAATACCTTAATATTTAACTCAGCTACGGATTAAATTCATGCCAAATCAATAACTAAAATTATTCTACTTTTCATTGTTCTTTTACTTAGAAAGACAGTATATTATCAGTTTTTGTTCAGGCTTGTTACTATATTTTATGGATACAATTAAAATTCAGGGGGCACGTACCCATAACCTTAAAAACATTGATTTAGAGCTGCCTCGCGATAAGCTCATTGTGATCACCGGCCTGTCCGGTTCCGGTAAATCATCCTTGGCTTTTGATACCATTTACGCTGAAGGCCAGCGCCGTTATGTGGAATCTCTGTCCAGCTATGCCCGGCAGTTTCTGTCCATGATGGAGAAGCCCGATATTGATCATATTGAGGGTTTGTCCCCGGCCATTTCCATAGAGCAGAAGTCTACCTCACATAACCCTCGCTCGACTGTAGGTACAGTCACAGAAATCTACGATTACCTGCGTTTATTATTTGCCCGTGCCGGAGAACCCCGCTGCCCGGAACACCACACTACTCTGGATGCCCAGACAGTCAGCCAGATGGTGGATAGAACCCTCGCACTGCCTGAAGGCACTAAGCTTATGCTGCTGGCTCCCGTGGTGCAGGATCGTAAAGGTGAACATCATGTACTGTTTAAAGAACTACGGGCACAGGGTTTTATCAGGGTGAGGATTGACGGTGAACTTTATGAACTGGATAATCCTCCGGAACTGGAACTGCATAAAAAACACACCATTGAGGTGGTTGTGGATCGCTTCAAGGTGCGGGAAGATCTAAAACAGCGCCTGGCCGATTCTTTTGAAACTGCTCTGGAACTGTCTAACGGCACGGTCCAAATTGCCCTTATGGATGGTGCTAAGGAAGCTGACATTTCTTTTTCTGCCCGCTTTGCCTGTCCGGAATGTGGCTACAGCCTGACGGAACTGGAACCGAGAATATTTTCCTTTAATAATCCTGCCGGTGCCTGTCCCAGCTGTGACGGACTGGGGGTTAAACAGTTTTTTGATCCGCAGAAAGTCGTGCACAATCCTGATGCACCTCTGACTTCCGGTGCAATCCGCGGCTGGGATCGGCGCAATGCCTATTATTTTCAGATGCTCAAGTCACTGGCAGAACACTATGATTTTGACCTGAACACCCCATTTAATGAACTGCCGAAAAAAATACAGGACATGATCCTCTATGGTAATCAGGGTGAAGTCATTAATTTCGTTTATGTTAATGACAAGGGCAGAAAAACCACCCGCAATGCACCCTTTGAAGGGGTGATCCATAATATGCAGCGCCGCTATCTGGAAACCGATTCTAATGTGGTGCGTGAAGAACTGAGCAAATACCAGACTGTTCATGCCTGTCCGGACTGCCATGGCAGCCGGCTTAATATTGCGGCACGTAATGTCTTTATAAAAAGTAAAAACCTGCATGAAGTCGTGGCCATGTCCATTGGTGATACCGCCGAGTTTTTTGAGAAACTTAAATTACCTGGTAAACGAGGCGAAATAGCCAAAAAGATTGTGGTTGAAATTAAACAACGGCTTAACTTTCTGGTGAATATCGGCCTGGAATATCTTACCCTGGATCGCAGTGCTGAAACCCTCTCCGGCGGTGAGGCCCAGCGGATCCGCCTGGCCAGCCAGATTGGTGCCGGACTGGTAGGTGTTATGTATATTCTGGATGAACCGTCTATTGGTCTGCACCAGAGAGATAATCAGCGCTTGTTAAACACACTCAATTATTTAAGAGATCTGGGCAATACCGTTATCGTCGTGGAACATGATGAAGATGCTATTCGTGCAGCGGATTATATTGTGGATATCGGCCCGGGAGCCGGGGTTCATGGCGGTGAAATTGTTGCCCAGGGCTCTTTAAAACAAATACTGAAAAACAAAAAATCCATTACTGCACAATTTCTCAGCGGACAGGATGCTATTGCCATACCGGCACAGCGTACCCCGGTGGATAAAAAACGCCTGTTAAAAATTAAGGGGGCTTCAGACAATAATTTAAAACGGGTTAATGTCACAATCCCGGTTGGTTTACTTACTGTAGTCACGGGAGTTTCGGGTTCAGGCAAATCCACCTTAATTAATAAAACTTTATACCAGTATGCCGCCGGTATTTTAAACCGGGCCAATACTTCTCCGGCGTCATTTAAGTCTATTGAAGGGCTCGATCAGTTTGACAAGGTAATTGATATTGACCAGAGCCCTATTGGGCGTACTCCCCGCTCCAATCCGGCCACCTATACCGGACTGTTCACTTCCATCCGTGATTTATTTGCCGCTACTAACGAAGCCCGTTCCCGGGCCTATAATGTTGGCCGGTTCAGTTTTAATGTTAAAGGCGGACGCTGCGAAGCCTGTCAGGGTGATGGTGTTATTAAGGTTGAGATGCATTTTCTGCCCGATGTCTATGTCCCCTGTGATGTCTGCAAGGGCAAACGCTATAACCGGGAAACCCTGGAGATTAAGTACAAGGGTAAAAATATTTATCAGGTACTGGATATGACCATTGAAGAAGCCCATGAGTTTTTCAGTGCCATACCGGCTTTAAAGCGCAAGTTACAGACTCTACTTGATGTGGGTCTGTCTTATATCAAGCTGGGTCAGAGTGCTACGACTTTATCGGGAGGTGAAGCACAAAGGGTAAAGTTGTCCAGAGAATTGTCCAAAAGGGATACGGGCAAGACTCTGTATATACTGGATGAACCAACCACTGGTCTGCATTTTTATGATATTAAACAGTTATTACAGGTTTTGTTTAAACTGCGTGACCATGGAAATACGGTAGTGATTATTGAGCATAATCTGGATGTGATTAAGACGGCAGACTGGATCATTGATATCGGGCCGGAAGGAGGTAATAAGGGTGGGACGGTTATTGACTGTACTACGCCTGAGGAGCTGGTTAAGAATAAGGAGTCTTATACTGGGGAGTTTTTAAAGGGGTATTTAAAATAGAGTGCATGGGAAAAGGAATCTAAGGCATAAAAAAACCGGGGCTGGCCCGGTTTTTTTATGCCCTTTGAGGGCTGAAGTATCTGAAAAAGTCAGTGAAACTTATTCTTCTTCGATATCATCTTCAATAATGGGACGATCCACCAGCTCTACATAAGCCATTGGGGCATTGTCACCCTTACGGAAGCCGCATTTTAAAATACGAACATAACCGCCTGGACGGTCCTGATAACGTGGGCCGATTTCAGTAAACAACTTGGCAGTGACTTCATTGTCACGGGTACGTGCAAAAATAACACGACGGTTGGCTACAGAGTCAACTTTGGCGCGAGTGATTATAGGTTCAACTACGCGACGCAGTTCTTTGGCTTTAGGTAAAGTGGTTTTAATAATTTCATGACGCAATAAAGAAACAGCCATATTTTTAAACATCGCTTTACGATGTGAGCTGTTACGGTTTAATTGACGTCCACTCTTACGATGACGCATGATAATTTTCCTTTATTAATCTATAGCACCCAGCCATCATAACAACATGACTGAATCTAAGTTACTATAAATACTGCTTACGCAGGTTTGATACCTATTAAATTATGAGTTTAATTTTCGGTCAGGCTGAGTGCTGTCTTTTAGGATAGCGGGGGGCCAGTTTTCCAGTTTAATACCCAAGCTCAGGCCTTTGGAAGCCAGTACGTCCTTAATTTCAGTTAAGGATTTCTTACCCAAGTTAGGTGTTTTTAATAACTCAACTTCAGTACGCTGAATCAGATTACCTATAAAGTAAATTTGTTCGGCTTTCAGGCAGTTGGCTGAACGGACCGTTAACTCCAGATCGTCGATAGGACGTAACAGAATTGGGTCAATTTCAGGTTCTTTCTCTTTCTGCTCTTCCGGCTCACGAACATTCAGGTTCACGAAAGAAGATAACTGGTCAGAAAGAATGGTCGCCGCATGCTTGATAGCTTCTTCCGGATCGATAGTACCATTGGTTTCCAGATCGATGATCAACTTGTCCAGGTTAGTACGTTGTTCTACCCGGGCATTTTCTACCTGGTAGGATACTTTTAACACTGGGCTGTAGCTGGCATCAAGCTGTAAACGGCCAATAACCGAATCAGAATCTTCTGGACGGTTACGGGTATTGGAAGGCTGATAGCCAATGCCTTTGTTAATACGCAGTTTCATATTAATTTTTGCACCGGAAGACAGGTTACAGATAACATGATCGGGATTGACAATTTCAACATCGTGGTCCAGAGCAATATCAGCAGCAGTCACTACCGCAGGACCTTTCTTGTTCAGTGCCAACTCAACTTCATCACGATTGTTTAAACGAATGGCTACACCTTTCAGGTTTAACAGGATTTCAATAACATCTTCCTGTACACCTTCAATACTGGAGTATTCATGTAATACGCCATCAATCTCTGCTTCGTAGATGCATGCACCTGTCATAGAAGAGAGCAGTATGCGACGCAATGAGTTACCTAAAGTATGTCCGAAACCTCTTTCAAGGGGCTCCAGTACAACTTTCGCATGATTTTCTGAATATTGTTGTACATCGACCAGCTTGGGTCTTAGAAACTGAGATACAGAGTCCTGCATGAAGTGTCCTCATAGCATAAATTATTTTTATAACGCCAAAAGCCTTATTGATAAAACTATCAATAATAAGGCTTTTGGCAAGAGTGAAATTACTTGGAGTATAATTCCACAATCAGGTTTTCCTGAATTTCTGTTGGCAGTTCGCTACGTTCTGGAATGGACTTGAAAGTACCTTCCATAGCTTTCTCATCAACTGAAATCCACTCTTCAATTTCGCGCTGTTTGCGAAGTTCAAGAGCATCTTTGATACGTTGCTGGTTTTTTGCTTTCTCACGGATAGAAATAACATCACCGGGTTGAACTGTGTAAGACGGGATATTAACAATCTTACCATTAACCAGGATAGCCTTGTGGCCAACCAGTTGTCTGGCTTCTGCGCGGGTAGAGCCAAAGCCCATACGATAAACAACATTATCTAAACGCTGTTCCAGAAGTCTTAACAGGTTCTCACCGGTTGCACCCTTCTGACCGGACGCTTTTTTGTAGTAGTTTCTGAACTGTTTTTCCAGAACACCATAAATTCTTCTGACTTTCTGCTTTTCACGCAGCTGCATACCGAATTCACTTAAACGACCACGTCCCGCACCATGTACGCCGGGTGGTTGTTCCATATTACATTTGGTATCTAATGCACGCAGGCCGCTTTTAAGACCCAGGTCAGTTTTTTCACGACGTGATAGTTTACAAGTCGGTCCAATATATCTGGCCATAATTTAATTCCTTCTCGTTAATCTCTTTACTGTTCTCTTGGAAGATAAAAGTCGTTTATACACGACGCTTCTTAGAGGGACGACAACCATTATGCGGGATAGGGGTTACATCAGTAATACTGTTGATTTTGTAACCCAGTGCATTAAAGGCACGAACTGCGGATTCACGACCAGGACCAGGACCTTTTACGTTCACGTCAAGATTTTTCATCCCCATTTCCAGAGTGACTTTGCCAGCTCTTTCAGCTGCTACCTGAGCAGCAAATGGAGTACTTTTTCTGGAACCACGGAAACCGGAACCACCTGCAGTAGCCCAGGCCAGAGCATTGCCCTGACGATCCGTGATGGTAATAATTGTATTGTTGAAGGATGCATGGATATGTGCAATTCCGTCAACCACTGTACGTTTTACTTTTTTACGTGAACGACTTGGTTTAGCCATTAGTTTTACCTATATAATTTTGAATCTTAGCAGAGCATGTAGTGAGCTGTTCTTCCTCGTAGAAATAAGCAGTCATTTCAGCTTTGATAACACTCTTTTATTGAATCAGTCTTTTGTTTATTCAGTTTGTTCGATAGTATTTGCTATTTATAATATCAACAAGAATTTATGGATTGTGATCGGCCTTTCCTGAAGAAAGGCCTGCAAACTTACTTACGAATAGGCTTACGAGGACCCTTACGAGTTCTGGCATTCGTTTTAGTACGCTGACCACGCAGAGGTAAACTTCTGCGGTGTCTTAAACCACGGTAACAACCCATATCCATCAGACGTTTGATGTTCATGGAAACTTCTCGTCTCAGATCACCTTCTACAGTGAACTCACTAACTAAGGCACGAATAGCATCCAGTTCTTTTTCTGATAACTCTTCAACTTTAGTAGCACCGTCAATGCCGGCCTGTTCTAAAATCTTTTTGGAGCGGGTTGGACCAATTCCATAAATCGATGTTAATGCAATAACTGCATGTTTTCTATCTGGAACGTTTACACCAGCAATACGAGCCATAAAGGCACTCCCATCAATCTAATAGTAATAAAAAGAGCGCGTAATTATACGCACTGTTATAAGTCATGTCAATGAAATTTAATGTGTGAATTTTAGTTTCATTAAACAACAAAAGAGAATTTCCATAACGGCCAATTCTCTTTTTATTTTAAATGAGTTCCTGTCTGGAACAGGTATTTAAAATTTGTCGTGATTATTTACTTATCCCTGGCGCTGCTTGTGACGTGCATCTGAACAAATAACACGGACAATACCTTTACGCTTGATAACTTTGCAGTTTCTGCAAATCTTTTTTACTGAAGCACGGACTTTCATGTTTCACCTCTAAAAATAGAATTAAAATTCAGTTCTAGTGTTGCAGGCTATTTCTTGCCCTTGGAACTCTTTAAGTTGGCCTTCTTCATTAAGCCCTCATACTGATGAGACATAATGTAGGTTTGTACCTGTGCCATAAAGTCCATAGTTACAACAACAATAATTAATAAGGAGGTACCACCAAAGTAGAAGGGTACGTTCCAGTTTAAAATCAGAAATTCAGGTAATAAACACACGCCGGTAATATATACCGCACCAATAAGGGTCAGACGACTCATAATGGCATCAATAAAGCGAGAAGTGTTTTCACCCGGTCTGATCCCGGGAATAAAAGCACCGGATTTTTTCAGGTTATCCGCTGTTTCCCTGGGATTAAACATAATCGCCGTATAGAAGAAACAGAAGAAGAAAATACCAACAGCATAAAACAATACATACAAAGGCTGGCCCGGAGATATGGCATCGGCCATAGTCTGCATCCATTCCAGTCCTTCTGTATTGGCAAACAGCTTACCTAAGGTTGCCGGAAACAAAATAATACTGGAGGCAAAAATAGGTGGAATAACACCCGCCATATTCACTTTTAAGGGAAGATGTGAGGTCTGCGCCGCATACATCTTACGCCCCTGCTGACGCTTGGCATAGTTTACGGTTATTCGCCGTTGGGCTCGTTCCACAAAGACCACAAATGCTGTCACTGCAATAATGATCATAATTAACAGTAATAACACACCGGAAGAAATCGTGCCTTCACTCTGTAAGGAAAAGGTGCCGTCCAGTGCGGTGGGCAGGCCTGCTACAATACCGGCAAAAATAATCAGTGAAATACCATTACCAATGCCCCGTTCAGTGATCTGCTCACCCAACCACATTAAAAACATGGTTCCTGTGACCAGAGTTGCTACTGTAGAGATACGGAAAATAAAACCAGGATCCACGACTACATTGGTCGCTCCGGCAGTCTGACTTTCCAGGGTAATAGCAACGCCAAGCGCCTGGAAGGTCGCCAAACCGACCGTACCAATACGGGTGTACTGAGTAATTTTGCGCTTTCCTGCTGCCCCTTCCTTACTCAGTTGTTCTAGGGCAGGTATCACCTTGGTCATTAACTGAATAATAATGGAAGCAGAAATATAGGGCATAATACCCAGAGCAAAAACCGATAAACGTTCCAGTGCCCCACCGGAGAACATGTTAAACATGCCTAAAATGGAATCACGTTGCTGATCAAACAGGGCTGCTAATGCAACCGGGTTGATACCGGGAACCGGAATATAAGTTCCGATACGAAAAACTAATAATGCACCCAGAACAAAAAGAAGACGGCTTTTTAACTCAGTGAGTTTGCCGCCGCCTAATGAACTGGCCAATTGCGCTGCTGATGCTGCCACAAATCGTCCTTATACCGTATAGAGTAGTTGACTGTCAGTTAGTCTTTAATCTTCGATTTTTCCACCTGAAGCTTCAATCGCCGCACGTGCACCTTTAGTTGCTTTAATACCTTTTAAGGTAATGGCTTTGTTAATCTCGCCGGAAGCAAATACTTTTACATTCTTGATGTTTTTCTTGACCAGATTGGCTTTTTTCAGCGCATCCAGATCAACAACGTCATCAAAACGATTCAGTTCATGTAAACGAATTTCATCGGTTACAATACCAACACGCGATGTAAAACCAATTTTTGGCAGGCGCTTTTGCAGTGGCATCTGACCACCTTCAAAACCAACCATTACTTTACCACCGGAACGTGATTTCTGACCTTTATGGCCGCGTCCACATGTTTTACCTGTGCCTGAACCAATGCCACGACCAACACGCTTGGCGTTTTTCTTTGACCCTTTGGCAGGCTTTAGCGAATTAAGATACATGATCTTATTCCTCAACTTTTAATAAATAGGAAACCTTGTTGATCATACCTCTGTTTTCAGGGGTATCGATAACTTCAACACTATGGTTAATTCTACGAAGGCCCAGACCGGCAACACAGGCTTTATGTGCTTTCAGTCGACCATTAATACTCTTGACTTGAGTAACCTTAATTGTCTTTGACATGATTTTACCTGCTATTACTCAGTAATTTCTTCAACTGTTTTACCACGCTTGGCTGCAACATACTCTGGAGAGCGCATTTGTGATAAACCTTTGATAGTAGCACGAACCACGTTAATAGGGTTCTGTGTTCCAATACATTTGGCCAGTACGTTACGAATACCAACCGCTTCAAATACTGCACGCATCGCACCACCGGCAATAATACCGGTACCTTCAGATGCCGGCTTCATATAAACACGAGCCGCACCTTCAACACCGTATAAACCATATTGCAGGGTACCGTCCTTAACAGGAACCTTAACCAGGTTGCGGCGGGCATTTTCCATCGCTTTCTGGATAGCCGCAGGCACTTCTTTTGCCTTACCGCGACCGAAACCGACGCGACCGTTACCGTCACCTACTACAGTCAGTGCAGCGAAACCAAATACACGACCACCTTTAACCACTTTAGCAACACGATTAACGTTGATTAACTTTTCAATCAGATCGTCCTGCGCTTTTTCTTTTGCTTGATTCTTTCCAGCCATGATATAAACCCTTAAAATTCCAGACCATTTTCACGAGCTGCATCAGCCAGTGACTTAACACGTCCATGGTATTTAAAACCACTTCTGTCGAACGCGACTTTGGTAATACCCACTTGTTTTGCCTTTTCAGCTATCGCTTTACCGACAACCTTAGCTGCATCACAATTTCCGGTATATTTAACTTCAGATTTAATATCAGCCTGTGCAGTATTAACCGCACAAATGACTTCAGAACCGTTGGGGGCGATAACCTGAGCGTATATATGTCTTGGTGTTTTGTGGATGGTCAGACGGTTAACCGCTAACTCACTTATTTTTGCACGTGCTCTGCGAGAGCGACGTAAACGTTTTGCTTTCTTATCCATTACATCTGCCTCTGTCAGTACTATTTCTTCTTAGCTTCTTTACGAACCACATGCTCATCAGCATAACGTACGCCTTTACCTTTATAAGGCTCGGGTGGACGATAGGAACGAATATCAGAAGCGACCTGGCCGACTTTCTGCTTATCAATTCCGCGGATGATGATCTCGGTCTGGCTGGGTGCTTCAGCAGTAATGCCTTCAGGCAGCTGATGCTCAACCGGATGAGAGAAACCCAGACTCAGGTTAACTTTGTTACCCTGTACCTGTGCTCTGTAACCTACACCAATCAGGGTCAGTTTCTTTTCAAAACCCTGACTGACGCCGGTCATCATATTGATAATAAGTGATTTCATGGTACCTGACATGGCAAAACCACACTTGTCATCTTCGTTTAAAGGACTGAAACCGACTGTGCCGTCTTCAACCGTCATATTAACGGCAGGATGTATGTTCATTTGCATCTGACCTTTACTACCTTTAACCGAAACTACTTGCCCGTTCTGGGAAATTTCCACACCGGCTGGAATTGCAACTGGTTTTGTTACTCTAGACATATATTCACCTTAATGTGTCATAATTCTTGGCTATTGTATTAAGCGGACTTAAAGTTTTTAACGAATCATTAAACTCCTGGCAAACCCCAGTTTCCGCATACCCGAGCCGACGACCTTGTTACAGGTTCGTCAGATTAGGCCACATAGCACAATACTTCGCCACCTTGTCCTATTTTTTTAGCCGCCAAATCGGTCATAATACCTTTTGAAGTCGATACAATAGAAACACCCAGACCATCCCAAACCTGTGGAATGTCATTGGCGCCTTTATACTGTCTCAGACCGGGTCTGCTAGCTCTTTTGATCAGTTCAATAACGGGCTTGCCCTGGAAATATTTCAGGTCAATGGTCAGAACTGGCTTTTTGTCACCGCTAACACTGTGAGACAGAAGGTAACCTTCGTCTTCCAGTACTTTAGCAATGGCTACCTTCAGTTTTGATGAAGGCATGGAAACTGAAACTTTGTTTGCAGCTAATGCATTTCTGATACGAGTCAGCATGTCTGCAATTGGATCACTCATACTCATAACTTTCTCCTTATCTCTTATTCAGAGGCCTGGTGTTTACCAGCTGCCTTTACGTAAACCTGGGACATCACCCTTCATGGTGTGCTCACGCAGTTTGTTTCTTGACAGACCAAACTTACGGAAGAAGCCATGTGGACGACCGGTTATACGACAACGGTTACGCAGACGTACAGGAGAAGCATTTCTTGGCAGCGCGTTGAATTTTTCACGTGCGGCCATTCTGGCTTCGAATGATGCTTCTGGATCATTCATTGCTGCTTTTAATGCGGCTCTTTTAGCCGCATATTTAGCAACCATTTTTTCGCGTTTTAATTCGCGTTGAATCATGGATTGTTTTGCCATCTGACTATCCTTTTGCTTCTGCGGCTTTTTCTGATTTAAGTGGGAAGTTAAATGCTTTCAGCAGCGCTTTGGCTTCCTCATCAGATTTTGCAGTTGTGGTAATGGTAATATCCATACCACGCAGTTTATCAATTTTATCGTAGTCAATTTCCGGGAATATGATTTGTTCTTTCACACCCATGCTGTAATTTCCACGACCATCAAATGATTTTGGGTTCAGACCACGAAAATCACGAATACGAGGAATTGAAATACTGATTAAGCGCTCCAGAAATTCATACATTCTTTCCTTGCGCAGAGTTACCTTGCAGCCAATTGGATAATCATCACGGATTTTAAAGCCCGCAATGGATTTTCTTGCTTTGGTAACAACCGGTCTTTGACCTGCAATCTTGGTCATATCACTGACTGCATGTTCAACTACCTTTTTGTCACCTACTGCATCACCAAGACCCATATTTAAGGTGATCTTGGTGATTTTCGGAACTTCCATTACAGATTTGTAATTGAATTCCTTTTGTAACTGAGATACCACGGTATCTTTATATAACGTTTGTAAAGTTGCCATTCGAACCTGTCCTGTTTACTTACTTTAAAGGCGCTTTAAGTGGCTGCTTAGCCAATGACTTTCAGCTAACTAGTTAATGACTTCGTTATTAGACTTGTAATAACGAACTTTCTTGCCATCTTCCAGGAACTTAAAACCTACCCGATCAGCCTTTCCAGTATCGGCATTGAAAATAGCCACATTGGAAATATCCAGAGGCATGGCCTGATCAACGATACCACCGGTTTCACCAGTATTTGGATTGCCTTTAACATGCTTTTTAGCGATATTGATATTAGGGATAACTACCTTTTTACCGTCGCTAACAAACTTGTCAATCTGACCGCGATTACCTTTATCTTTACCAGCGATAACGATTACTTCATCGCCTGTTCTTAACTTACGCATCACTTTCTCTCTTACGTCTTTTTAGTGTTGATCACTCCAGAGTCAATCTGATGATATCAACACTAAAGTCACACTATTACAGTGCACTTAACTCACTTGAAATATGCACTAGAAATTATTTAATACCACCGCTACCGAACTATTAAAGAACCTCAGGTGCCAGTGAAATAATCTTCATAAACTTCTCATTACGAAGTTCACGGGTAACAGGACCAAAGATCCGGGTACCAATAGGCTGATGTGAGGCATTGAGCAGTACTGCTGCATTACCATCAAAACGGATCAGAGAACCGTCAGGACGACGTACACCCTTTGTTGTACGAACAACCACGGCATTGTACACATCACCTTTTTTAACCTTACCGCGAGGTATGGCTTCTTTAATGCTGCACTTGATAATATCACCAACTTTAGCATATCTTCTGTGAGAGCCACCCAGAACCTTAATACACTGGATTCTTCGTGCGCCACTATTATCGGCAACATCGAGTACCGTTTGCATCTGAATCATTGTTAATCTCCAAACAATGCGATTAAAGAATGCCTATAAAAGAATGCTTATATAAGCGGTCCCAAGAAAGCCAGCTATTATAGCATGGGTTTTTGAGTCTTGTATAGTACTTCTTTGTAAAGTGTTTTCTCTTGCACCCCGGTTATTCAAAGGGGACAAAGGGGGTTGGCCTTTCGTTTTGCAACTTAAGAGCCAACCCCCTCAGCCCCCTTCTAAAGAATGAGGAAGCAGGATTAATTCGCTTTACTGATAACTTCTACCAACTGCCAAGACTTGGTCTTGGACATTGGACGACATTCAGTAATGGTTACAGTATCACCAATTCCGCACTCATTGTTTTCATCATGAGCATGCAGTTTGGTTGAACGCTTTATATACTTACCATAAAGCGGATGCTTAACTTTACGTTCAATCAGCACGGTTATGGTTTTGTCCATCTTGTTGCTCAGAACCTTACCGCTAACTGTTCTTATTTTGTTTTCTTCACTCATCTCTTCACTCATTACGGATACCTGTTACTTTGCATTTAAAACGGTTTTAACGCGGGCAATATTGCGTCGAACCATTTTAAAAAGGTGAGGTTTAACCGTCTGGCCAGAACCCTGGCTCATTCTCAGGTTAAACTGTTCTTTACGTAATTCATGCAGAGTACTGGTCAGCTCTTCAACTGACTTGTCCCGCAAGTCACTTGCTTTTAATCTGTTTTCACTGCTCATTTACATCACCGTACGCTTAACAAAAGTTGTGGAGCAAGGTAATTTTGCAGCTGCAAGCTTGAACGCTTCACGCGCTAGTTCTTCAGATACACCTTCCATTTCGTAAAGCATTGAACCTGGCTGGACCTGTGCGACCCAATATTCCACGTTACCTTTACCTTTACCTTGTCTGACTTCCAGTGGCTTTTTAGAAATTGGCTTGTCTGGAAAAACACGTATCCAGATTTTACCACCACGTTTAATATGACGAGTCATGGCACGACGTGCAGATTCAATCTGACGGGCTGTCAGACGACCGCGAGAGGTCGACTTGAGGCCGTATTCGCCAAAACTCACTTTGTTTCCGGTCAGAGCCAGACCGCGGTTACGGCCTTTCATCTGCTTACGGAATTTTGTTCTTTTAGGTTGAAGCATTGTCTTTACCTATCTTTATTGTTCCTGATAAGTCCGTTCTGTATTACTTGGACTCGGATGATTTCCTGGAAAGTAATTTTTCCTTCATCACAGTCTCTGTATCCAGAACTTCACCTTTAAATATCCATACCTTGACACCAATAATACCGTAGGTGGTATTGGCTTCGGCTGTGCCGTAATCAACGTCTGCACGTAATGTATGCAGAGGTACACGACCTTCACGATACCATTCAGCACGGGCAATTTCTGCACCGTTTAAACGACCGGAAACATTGATTTTGATCCCTTCAGCACCTAAACGCATGGCGTTGGTCACTGAACGTTTCATTGCACGACGGAACATGATACGGCGTTCCAGCTGCTGAGCTACACCTTGTGCAACCAGAGTAGCGTCCAGTTCAGGCTTACGAACTTCTTCGATATTGATATGTACAGGAATGCCCATCATGGCGGATACTTCCTGCTTCAGTTTTTCAATATCTTCACCTTTTTTACCAATCACGATACCTGGACGGGCAGTGTGAATGGTAATTCTTGCATTATGCGCTGGGCGATCAATCTGAATATGACTGACGGAAGCATGAGCCAATTTCTTTTCAAGAAAGGATCTTACTTCAATGTCTTTATTCAGGAAATCGGCATAGTCTGAAGAATTGGCATACCATTTAGATGTCCAATCCTTAATAATTCCCAGGCGAATCCCAACTGGGTGTACTTTCTGTCCCATTATTCTGCTCCGCTATTATTTATCACTGACTTTCACGACAACATGACTGGTGCGTTTTAAAATTCTATTACCACGGCCTTTGGCACGGGGGCGCATACGCTTGTAGGTCGGCCCTTCGTCAACGAAGATAGTTGAGACTTTTAATTCATCAATATCTGCGCCTTCGTTATGCTCGGCATTGGCAATAGCTGATTCAAGCACCTTCTTGATAATAACAGCAGCTTTTTTAGGGCTGTATGCTAATAGATCGAGTGCTGCTTCTACTGGCTTGTTGCGGATCTGATCGGCTACCAGGCGCATCTTTTGAGCAGAAATCATAGCATTTCTTAACTTTGCTGAAACTTCCATTTTGATTACCTTGCCTTCTTATCTGCAACGTGGCCTCTATAGGTTCTGGTAGGAACCATTTCACCTAATTTGTGACCAACCATGTTTTCATTGATTAATATAGGTACGTGCTGGCGACCATTGTGTACTGCGATGGTTAAACCCACCATCTCAGGCATAACCATTGAACGGCGAGACCAGGTTTTAACTGGCTTGCGGTCATTGGTTTCAACGGCTTTAAGAACCTTTTTCATTAAGTGACCATCTATAAATGGTCCTTTTTTAATTGAACGTGGCACTATTAATACTCCTCAATAACGATTATTTCTTATTACGACGACGTACAATAAACTTATCAGTACGTTTATTACTACGAGTCTTATAACCCTTAGTAGGAGTACCCCATGGAGATACCGGATGACGGCCTCCTGATGTACGACCTTCACCACCACCATGCGGGTGATCAACCGGGTTCATAGCTACACCGCGAACAGTTGGACGAATACCTCTCCAGCGAGTGGCACCAGCCTTACCTAATTTACGCAGACTATGTTCAGAGTTACTGACTTCACCAATTGTTGCTTTACAGTCAATATGAATCTTGCGCATTTCACCAGAGCGTAAACGCAGGGTGACATAAGCACCTTCACGGGCAACCAGCTGTGCTGAAGTACCGGCACTGCGCGCAATCTGCGCACCCTTGCCTGGTTTTATCTCAATACAGTGAATGGTTGTACCGACCGGGATGTCACGCAACTGCATGGCATTGCCTGGTTTAATGTCAGATTCTGCACCAGAAAGAATGGGAGTACCTGCTGATACACCTTTAGGTGCAATAATATAACGGCGTTCACCATCGGCATATAAGACCAGTGCCAGGTGAGCCGTTCTGTTTGGATCGTATTCCAGACGTTCAACTTTGCCCGGGATACCATCTTTATTACGTTTAAAATCCACAACACGGTAATGCTGCTTGTGACCACCACCAATATGACGGGTCGTAATCCGGCCATTGTTGTTACGGCCACCGGATTTTGATTTCTTCTGCAGCAGAGGTGCGTAACCTGAGCCTTTATGTAGCTCATCATTCTTGACGCGAACTACAAAACGACGCCCTGCTGAAGTTGGTTTGCTTTTAATTACAGCCATCTTTGTTACCTCAACTTTAGCCCGGCTATTCGCCCGACATCATCTCTATGGTTGAACCCTCTGCTAAGGTAACGTACGCTTTTTTCCAGTCTTTACGACGACCGTTCATACGGCCAAAACGCTTAACTTTACCTTTTGCAACACTTGTCTGTACTTTTTTAACTTTTACGTCAAAAGCACTTTCCACCGCTTTTTTGATTTCCGGCTTTTTAGCATCAATGGCTACTTTGAATACATATTGGTTATTGTATTCGGCATTTAATGCACTTTTTTCAGAAATATGCGGCGCAATTAATACGTTGAAGATACGTTCCTGGTTCATTTGAGCATCTCCTCAACTTTTTTGACTGCATCTTCAGTCATAATTACTTTTTCATAACGCACCAGATTGACCGGATTAACGTGTCGAGCATCACTGTACTCAATATTAATCAGGTTGCGAGAAGACAGATAGATATTTTGATCAAAGTCTCCAGTCACAATCAGGGCATTGTCTGAACCCAGATTTTTCAGAGTTGCTGCCAACTCCCTAGTCTTTGGTCCTGCCATTTTTAAATCGGATAATACTATCAGGCGATCCTGACGAACTAGTTCAGAGACAATGGCGGCCATTGCACTGCGGTACATCTTACGGTTAACCTTTTGTGAAAAATCACGATTTTTGGCAGCGAAAGTAGTTCCACCACTACGCCATATCGGGCTACGAATAGTACCAGAACGAGCACGACCGGTACCCTTCTGACGCCATGGCTTCGCGCCACCACCGCTTACTGCGGAACGATTTTTCTGAGCTTTGGTGCCAGCACGGCCGCCTGCTAAATAAGCAGTAACCACCTGGTGAACCAGTGCTTCATTGAAATCTTTATTGAATGCAGTTTCAGATACTTCTACCGTCTTTTTAGAGGCATTACCTGAAGCTGTTATTAAATTCAGTTCCATTTAATTATCCTCTATGCTTTAACTGCTGGCTTAACGATAACATCTGCATTTTTAGAACCCGGAACACCACCGCGAACCAGTAACAGATTGTTGTCAGCGTCAACACGAACGACTTCAAGGTTCTGTACAGTACATTTGGCTGCACCCATGTGTCCGGACATTTTCTTGCCCTTGAATACACGGCCTGGAGTCTGGTTCTGACCAATAGAACCATTAGAACGGTGAGAGATTGAGTTACCGTGAGTCATATCCTGACGATGGAAATTATGACGCTTGATACCACCCTGAAAACCCTTACCAATTGAAGTACCGGTAACATCAACAATCTGACCGGCTTCAAACAGATCCGCTTTAATTTCAGAACCTAGGGTTAATTCAGTGGTTTCATCATCGGCTAAACGAAATTCGACGGTTTTACGACCGGCTTCAACACCTGCCTTGGCAAAATGACCTGCATCAGCTTTGTTGACACGGTTGGCACGACGATTTCCTACAGTAACCTGAATTGCATTGTAGCCGTCAGTATCACAGGTTTTAACCTGAGTAACACGGTTCGGCTCCATTTCAATGACTGTAACAGGGATGGATTCACCCTGCTCCGTAAAGATCCGGGTCATCCCTACTTTACGGCCTACTAGACCTAAACTCATTTTAATTTCCTCTGCAATTTGCTGTATAGAGTATTTTTTATCTTTCTGAAATACAAAAAATAACCCTGCAGTCTGCTCTGCTTTTTAATCACTTTAAAAAGCCGCAAATCGCATCGAAATCATACTGTCCACACTGATACTATCAGCACGCAGTATTAAATATCTTTGTAATTATCAGAAAGCTTCCAACTCTTTTAACAAAAGCAATCTGGGCGCTGACTTCGGTTGATCAGCACTCGCATTTAAAAAACATTTACTTAACCCATTTAATTCAAAACAAAACTCCCCAAAACAGGGAGCCGGATAAAGTCAAAAATATAATAAATCGTGAGTTTTAACGGCAATCAGACTATTAATTGTCCGCTTACCCACACGCCTTATTTGGAATACACCCCGCCACTTCAAGTAGCGGGGAAATTATAAGAGGCGGTATTTTAGTTCAATTTAATCTGAACATCAACACCTGCAGCAAGATCAAGCTTCATTAATGCATCAACTGTCTTGTCTGTTGGTTTGACAATGTCCATAAGACGCTTGTAGGTACGCAGTTCATACTGGTCACGGGCATCTTTATTTACATGAGGAGAAGTCAGAACATTAAAACGTTCTTTACGGGTAGGCAGAGGGATTGGACCCTTAACCATAGCACCGGTACGCTTGGCAGTTTCAACAATTTCCTTAGCACTGATGTCAATCAGACGGTAGTCAAATGCTTTTAAATGAATGCGGATTGTTTGATCTTCAGTTGACATATATGTGTCCTGTTTAATTTATTTACAAATATGGCCCCCTTTTTTCAAAGGGAGCAAGGGGGGGTTAAAAGCCACCCCCCTCAATCCCCCTTCTAAAGAAGGGGGAAGTAAAAACGATTACTTATTCAATAATCTTGGCTACAACACCCGCACCAACAGTACGGCCACCTTCACGAATCGCAAAGCGTAAGCCTTCTTCCATCGCAATAGGAGCAATCAGGGTAACGACCATCTGCACGTTATCAC
>JANELJ010000057.1 GCA_024511395.1 Gammaproteobacteria bacterium
GACTATCGGTTAACTGAGGTAATCAATAAATTTTAAATGATTCTCCTTTTTGGGGGAGCTGAAACTCTAAACTTTAGTTTACTTAATACATCAGGGCATAACTCCCTGTATGCCCTGATGCTGTTCTGCTTTAACTGTTTTCTCTGGCTCTCATATAAGCCTGCTCACTAACGGCGCTCCATTGTATGACATTTTTTCTGAAGTCAGTAAAGGATTTATAAATTTTACCGGACAGTTTGTCATGTTTGCCGACATCGGCAATAACCGCCTGTGATAGTTCATTGAGCTTTTTAATGACATCATCGGGATACTGGCGCATCTCCACTTTATGCTTATTGATCAATGTCTGCAGTGCCTGGTTGTTTCTGGCGGTGTAATCAGCCAGCATATCCTGGTTGGCTACCTTACAGGCGGCACGGACAATAACCTGCAGGTCTTTGGGCAGTTTATTGAATGCATCTTTATTAATCATGGCTTCCATAGTGGAACCCGGCTCATGCCAGCCCGGGTAATAATAGAATTTAGCCACCTTATAGAGGCCGAAAGCCATATCATTATAAGGACCGACCCATTCGGTCGCATCAATGGCGCCGGACAGCATGGAGGTGTATATTTCACCGCCGGGCAGGGTGACCGGGGTTCCGCCGGCACGTTTAAGGACTTCACCACCCATACCGGGAATACGCATTTTCAGGCCGTTCAGATCCGCTATGCTGTTAATTTCCTTATTAAACCAGCCGCCCATCTGCACACCAGTATTGCCCGCTGCATTGGGGATAAGGTTAAACTGATCGTAGAGTTCTTCCCATAGCTGCATACCGCCGCCGTAATACAGCCAGGCATTCATTTCCTGAGCCGTCAGGCCGAAGGGTACGGAGGTAAAAAACTGGGTGGCAGGGTGTTTGCCCTTCCAGTAATAGGCGCCACTGTGCCCCATCTGGACGGTACCACGGGAGACCGCATCAAACACTTCCAGAGCCGGAACAATTTCATTGGCACCATAGACTTTTACTTTAAGCCTACCACCGCTCATTTCATTAATGCTTTTGGCCAGAAAATTAGCACCGGCACCCAGGCCGGGGAAGTTTTTAGGCCAGGATGTGACCATTTTCCATTTAATGGTTTTAGCCGCGGATGCTGTTTGAATACCGCTGACCATGCCGGCGGCGGCTACGGAACCGGCGCCTGCGCCTTTAATAAAATCGCGTCTTTTCATTATTTATTGCTCCTAGGGTTATTCCTTATTTTATAAAGTGCTTTATGCATTTTTATTATTTTCTTCAGGTTTGCCCTCACCCTGGCCCTCTCCCGGAGGGAGAGGGGATATGTGGGCGAAGGTTTTGGGTTCTATGATTTATACTAATTTTGCAATATTCAGCATTAGCCAGCGGGTGCCTTCGTAATCAAAATTGACCTGTACTCTGGCTCTTGCACCCATGCCTTCGATATCTATAACCGTGCCTTCACCGAATTTTTTATGGGTGACTCTCTGGCCTATACTGATGCCCTCTTCATTTTCATCACCCTGGCTGCTGCTGTAGTTATTCCGGGCAGCGGTAAAAGACGGACTCTGGTTTACAGCTCTGACTTGGCTGATTAATGACGCTGGGATTTCCGCCAGGAACTGGGAGGGGTAGGCCAGTTCGCTTCTGCCGTAAATGGTGCGGTTTTCAGCATGAGTCAGATGCAGCTGCTGACGGGCACGGGTAATGCCTACATAGCAAAGCCGGCGTTCTTCTTCCAAGCGGCCGCCGGTAAAATCCTGCAGGGCATTTTTATGAGGGAACAGACCCTGCTCCATACCGCATAAAAATACCAGCTCAAATTCCAGCCCCTTGGCGCTGTGCAGACTCATTAACTGCACACAGTCTTCCCATTCATCCGCCTGACCCTCCCCGGCTTCCAGGGCGGCATGAGCCAGAAATTCCGCCAGCGGTGATATTGAGCCGGCCTCTTCAGATACATCACTGATCTGACTTAATTCAAGGCTGTCCTTAACCGCTTCGAGTAATGGGTCACCCTCATCATCAAAGCGTTTAGCCGCATTCACCAGTTCCTCCAAGTTTTCCACTTTAGCCTGCGCCCGTTCGGAATTTTCCTTGCCGTGAAATTCCTTTAACCGGGAAGCTTTAACAATATGTACTACCTGTTCTGACAGACTCATACTGTCATCGTTCACTACGGCGGACATTTCATCAATTAAATCCAGGAATTTCTGCACGGATCCAGCGGCTCTGGCTGTCAACTGCCTGTCTGCAATCATGTCTACGGCTGTCTGCCATAAATGCTGCTCTCTGGCTACGGCTTCGGTACGTATCATTTCAATGGTACGTTGACCAATACCGCGTGTGGGTACATTAATGATCCGTTCCAGCGCGGCATCATCCTGACGGTTGGCCACCAGACGCAGATAAGCCAGGGCATCCTTGATTTCCGCCCGTTCATAAAAGCGTAGACCGCCGTAAACCCGATAGGGTATGGCACGTTTGACCAGTTCATATTCATGGGGCTGAGACTGGGTATTGGAACGATATAAAATAGCAATTTCACTGCGTTTGCCACCTTTTTCCACCCATTTTTCTATCTGGCTGGCCACATAGGCGGCTTCGTCAATTTCATTAAAAGCCTGGTAAACCTGTAACAGTTCACCTTCCCCATCTTCTGTCCATAACTCCTTGCCCAGCCGTTCGGTATTATTGGCAATAACCGCATTGGCGACTTCCAGAATATTACCCGTGGAACGGTAGTTCTGTTCCAAGCGAATGGTTTCACAACTGCCGGCCTTAAAGTCCTGTTCAAATTCGCGGATATGTTCTATTTTTGCTCCCCGCCAGCCGTATATAGACTGATCATCATCACCCACCACAAAGGTATTAAGATGGGTATCAGGCAGGTTATTACCGCTGAGTACTTTCAGCCAGGCGTACTGAATGGTATTGGTATCCTGAAATTCGTCCACTAGGATATGACTGAAACGCTGCTGGTAATGCTTTAATAAATGGGGCTGTTTCAGCCATAACTCATGTGCTCTGAGCAACAGTTCAGCAAAGTCCACCAAGCCGGTACGCTGACACAAGGCTTCATACTGCTGATAAACTTCCAACATGTATTCACGATTATGCAGTTCCCGGACATTGATGTGCTCACAGCGCAGACCATTATCCTTGCTTTCGTTAATAAACCACTGTACTTCCCTGGGCGGGTTCTGTTTGTCATCAATACCCAGTTCTTTCATAATCCGCTTAATCAGACGAAGTTGATCATCACTGTCTATGATCTGAAAGTTTTCCACTAGGTCGGCATCCTGCCAGTGGGCTCTTAACAGGCGGTGAGCCAAGCCGTGAAAAGTACCGACCCACATATTGCGTACCGGTGTTTTAAGCAGGTTTTCTATTCGAAAACGCATTTCTCCGGCGGCCTTATTGGTAAAGGTAACCGCCAGAATACTATAGGGGGAAACATTTTCTACCTGCACCAACCAGGCAATACGATGCACCAGCACCCAGGTTTTACCGCTGCCGGCACCGGCCAGTACCAGGTTGTTTTGTGCTTCTGAGCAGACAGCCTGACGCTGGGCTTTGTTCAGGGGAACGATTATGCGGGATATGTCCATATAGGTTATAGGTTATAGGTTATAGGTTATAGGTTAAAGATTTTAGGGTCTGGCATCGGGATCCAGCATTACATCAACACAGTTTAAGGCTCTAATGCGGGCAACGGGTAAGGGAGCGCCGGCCAGCCATTGTTTGACAGCGGCTTTCTTGCTGCTGCCGGCAACCAGAATAAGTGTGTGCTCACTTTGTGCCAAGGCTGGGGCTATTCAGCCAGCAGTTCATATATTCGTTTCGGGGTGGTACCTCCTGCCAGTACTAGGGTAAACCGGCCCTGCCTGGCCATGGCTTCCTCTGCTTTTGAGAGAATATGTTTAACGGCCTCCCGTGCTACCTCTTCTGCACTGGGGTAGTAATACCAGCTGACTTTATCGTTCATTATTGTTTCCGGCTTTATCTTTAATCATTTATTTGCAACTTAACGGCTTAATGGCCCTGCCGCATAGAGGGCCGGCCCGTACAGGGCGGTTTTATCGTTCATTATCACTTTAACCGGCATGGCTTCCAGTAAATGACTCATGCGGCCCTTACGGGTAAAACCTTCCATAAACCGACCTGATTGTAACTGTTTTATGATTTTTGGCGCAATACCGCCACCCAGAAAAACGCCGCCATGGGACATGATTTTTAAGGCCTGGTTAGCGGCCTCTACCCCGTAAAAATAGCAGAACCAGTCCAGTGCCTGTACACAGAGTGGATCTTTACCTGCCTGTGCCGCCAAGGAAATTTCGACTGCGGCATCACCCTTCTTCATGGCTTCTACCAGCCAATCTGGCGGCTGAACACCCTGGTCATGGCATAAAAACTGATAAATATTGTCCAGCCCCATACCGGAGACAATCCGTTCCCAGCTGACATGCTCAGGATACTTATACTGTAAAAATTCAGACAGCCGGTACTCGGTTTCACTGGTAGGGCTAAAATCAGTATGCCCTCCTTCAGAGGCAAAGGGGATATGCTGCTGCCCGTTCCAGAACAGTCCGGCTTCACCCAGACCGGTACCGGCGGCAATAATGGAGGCATTACCCGGTGTATTTTTACCCTGGTTAAGCTCAACAAAATCATCCGGCTTTAATGCCGCTATACCCCAGGCATTGGCTTCCAGATCATTGAGCAGCGCTGTTTTTTGCCAGCCGAACTGTTTAGCCAGCTGCGCCCCATCAATTGCCCAGGGCAGGTTCGTTACCTGGCAATGATTATCCTGCACCGGCCCGGCCACGCCAAAGCAGGTGTATTGTATGGCTGAAGCCAGTTTCTGAACTTGCGGTTCAGCCAGAAACAGGCTCAAAATATCGGCCAGTGAAGCATGGCCACCGCTCTGCCAGGTCTGTTCATAAAGGGAATTAACCTGACTATTACCGTTATTCTCTGTGACTTCAAAAATACCCAGGCTAGTTTTGGTGCCGCCAATATCACCGGCTAGTACTTCCATATTATCCCTGCTGCCTCTATACTGAATTTACTGGCTTCAATGTATGCTTTTACCGGGGGACTTGCAATGTATAGACACTATTTTTTTATCGCAATAATTAACATACTGCTCTTAACTGCCTGCCAGTCCAATGAACTCAGCCCTGAGGAAATAGCAATACAGGATGCCGCTGATAAGCAGGTATCCAGCCTGCTGTTTGAGCAAAATCTGGATAACCATGCTTCTTATAATGTTCATAAAGATGGTTCAGTCATTATCTGCTTTGACCGTAACGTCAGTTCCGAAAGTTATACGGACATTGTACAAAAGTTAAGAGCGGCTCCTGAAATCAGCAGTGTCTATGCTGAACAGGACGGACAACAGGTTTGTCCCCTGAATTCTATACGTAAATAAACCTGCATCTATTACTTAAGTATTTGCTAATACAGCCGCTAATAAAATTAATCTTATTTTTAATATTTTTGAACGGATGCCATTTTAATTAGTTTCTATCCGTTTATTAAGCAAAACATAGTCTGATCAAGAACCCCTGACGAATAAAAACACTATGAAAAAACAGGACATCCGCTACTCCGTTGGCATTAAGGTTATTTTACCTCTGGCCATTATCTTTCTATTGGCCATGGGGCTTTCTAACTGGTTTTTCAGCAATCACCTGTCTGAACAGATCCATGAGGATGTTATCAAGCAGACTCAAAGCACTGCCACTAACTTCTTTGACAGCCTTAATACCATGATGCTAACCGGTACCATTAGTAATAAGCAGATACTAAAAGACAAGGTGCTGAAAACACTGGCCATCAAGGAATTACGGGTTTTACATGGTGAAGGTCATTTACCCGGTACTGTACAGAGTGATAAAAACAAAATTCAGGATCAACTTGATGAACGGGTCATGCAGGGCGAGGAAGTGATTGAGTGGGGTGAGCAGGATGGAAAACCGGTACTGTTCTATCTCAAACCTCTGATAGCCACTAAAAATTATAACGGTGTTAACTGCCTGTTATGTCACCAGACCCAAGAAGGCAAGCTTATTGGTGCCGTGCGTATTGTCTACTCCATGGAAAAAGAACAGGAGGAAATTGATTCTGCACTGTGGACAGGTATTGTAATTAGTCTGTCCATTTTTATTGCTGCGATTATTTTTGCCTTTCTTATTTTCCGCAAGGTCGTAGTGACACCACTGAGTGAATTTCGTAAAACCGCCAAAGTGATTAACAGTCTGCTGGAAGAATTTCAGACCGTTTTAAGCAATGTCTCCACAGCCAGTAAGGATCTGGCCGGCTCATCCAGCCAGTTAAACACTATTACTGAAAACACACTCAATAGTATTAATGAACAGTACCAGAAAATTGAAATTATTTCCGAGGTTACGCAAAACCTGTCAGAAAGCTCTAAACGAGTTTCCGAATGTTCACTGGATGCCGATAATGCTGTACTGGAAACCCAGAAAGATGCAGATTTCGGAGACCAGATGACCCAAAAGGTGTCTCAACAGCTAAGCAGCTTGGCAGGCAGTGTCTCCGATGCCAGCCAGATATCACTTGCCCTGGCAGAAGACAGTCAGAAAATATCCAAAGTTTTGCATACCATTAAGGAAATTGCTGAACAGACTAATCTGCTGGCGCTGAATGCCGCCATTGAAGCCGCCCGTGCCGGTGAGCATGGCCGTGGTTTTGCCGTGGTAGCTGACGAGGTGCGCCAGCTGTCTCAGAAAACTCAGGAATCCACCCTGGTGATTCAGGAAATTATTGAAAAATTACAGAAAAATTCATCACTGGCTGTGGATAAAATGACTCAGAGCACGGAAGTTTCCAGAAAAACTTCAGAACTGGCTGAACAGGCACTGCAGAAAATAAACGAATCTGTCACCACCATTAAAACCAAAAACCATGAAATTGTCAGTGTGGCTGAGGAGCAGAGTATTATTACCCGTAATATTTATGAAAATATTCAGCAGATCCACGATCATGCCACTTATTCCAGAGAAAAAGCCGAGGAAACCAGCCAGTCCAGTCACCAGCTATCCAAACTGGCCCTGATGCTGGAAAAACTGGTAGAAAAGTTTAAGGTTTAAGGTAAAACTAAAACGGAAACATTTTTACCGGTGACGGCATCCGGTTAACATCCTGCCCCATAACCCCGAGTTTTCTGTTAAGGCTCTGCATCTGCTTGTTAATTTTTTTCAGGCTATAGTTGATATTATTGATGCTGCCACTGAAACCATGTGCATCCTCCTGCATCAATTGAACGGTTTGAGCAATATGGGTCAGTACGGCGACTGAAGTATCCGGCTGAATAATAGAATTACTGATAGCCTGGGTGTGGTGAGCCACCTCTTTGATCCCTGCTTCCACTGAACCTATATTTGACTGCATCTGTTCAATGGCTCGGGTCATAGACGATACCCCCTTTGTCATATCTTCAATATAAGCATTGGTTTTCTGTATATTCTGCTGCTGTGACCAGACCAGAAAAACAATCACGGCAAAAAACACCAGTAATACCAGAACACCATAACGAATAATCCTGGCATTGCTACGTCCAAGCTGCTCCTGGGATTTTATGGCCTCAATAAACTGCTGCTGAACATTTTCAACCATAGTCTCATTTATATTCCCTGTTTGTTCCTGCTCTTCAATAGTCATTTAATACCCGTGTTTAATAATTTGTTGTGTTTTTTTAAAAAGCTTACTGATTATAACTGCTGATACTCCCTGAGCAACTGTTCAGCCTCCTCTCTGGACAGAATTTTCCATGGCAGGGGGAAAAGACCGGCGACTTTCTGCTGGTATTTTTTATAAACCTCACCATGGTAAGCAATCAGTTTTTTTTCTTCCAAGCGGGAACCATAGATAAAGTAAGCGGTTACCAGTAAATAAACCACCAGCTGTACACTGGACACATCCCGAGTCCAGATAATCACCAGACCAAAGAAATACCAGGGATGCCTGACATAGCGGTGAAAGGGTAAAATCTGAAATTTCTCCTGATCGTGGACGCTTTGATTACCTTCTTTAAGCTGCCTTGTGCCCCAGAACTCTGACAGATCGTAATAATTTAAGGAATAAACAAAGCCTGTTACTGCCAGCAGGGCCAGAGCCGAAGTAAGGTAAAAGCCAAGCCCCTGCCACTGCCATAACAGCTCACCGAGATATAGCAGAACCAGTACCGCCAGAGGGATAGACAATATAATGGCCAAGGCATTAAACATCAGCCGGTAATAAGGCATCAGTCCCGGCCAGCGCCGTGCCACCCATTGCTTGACCATCAAAGAAGCCATCAGCGAATGAAAGGCAAAGTAACTGATAAATACCGCAGCTATAATGATATATGGTACTGTATTATTCAAAAGGTTTCCTGTGTTTTGGACAATACTACCAAAGTTTACACCGCAGTGTAATCAGTGTGCATCCTATTTCCCTCTCCCGCTGGGAGAGGGCCAAGGTGAGGGTTAAATCAAAACTACGGATGAAGTCAAAATATTCTGGAAAGCCTTGTAGATTCAGTGCTATGGACATTCGCAGTAGGTTCAACTAATTTTTTTAGGATTATTTAAGCTCCAGTTTAAATGGATAATACCGTACTTGCTGGCCTTCTGATACCGTTAACAGGGCTTTTACCGGCGTCCCCTGGTAATTGAGTAAAATTTTATGATGGTTCTTATCAGAATCCCTGTTAGCCTGGGTACCAAACCCATAATCAATGGCTGCCGTGGAAATCCGGTTATTATCTTTATCCAGCAGGGCAATATTCAGCAATCTGTCCCTGCAGCCTGAAACTTCAAAGCCCATTACCGTATTGCCCAAACGGACCATTTTCAGTTTAAGTCCAACATCTTCCCAGACTGCGCCGATATTTAAATCCGTAAAACTGCTGCTGTGTTTGGAAAGCGGCAGGTGAACAATAATTTCTCCCTCTATGGATTTAAGTGATTGCTGCTCATTTTTTCAGGACAGTTTAAAATCAATAGTGGTATCCATCCAGGGCTGATTTTTATCCGGCACAAACTCACCGTTCATATAGTAGCCCTTCGCCTTAAGCAGGTAAAAATTTGACTGACCTGTCTGGCCCTGAACCTGTTTTTCTGTATTATTTCCTGAATTCTCTTCAGGGTAGTTCAGTTTCACTGACATAAATCACTTCTATAGTGTCAATTTTACCATGAAAATTCTGTGTTACCGAACGGCCTGAGCCGAACAGGTTTGTCATGGATGAGCGGGAAGCACCGCTCAGGTACTATTGTTTGTCATTCAGCGCTCTAACGCTTAACATACGCTGTTCATTACCGGATACGGTATAGGAAAGTACATCATCTGCACTGGGTTTAAATAAAATACAACTGCTGTATCGGGACAGGACTTTATTTTTATTATTTTTCTTAAAACGGACAGCTTCTGTACGGATCGCTAGATTCAAATTTATCTCAGCTTTCAGGGATTTTACCGCAGCAAAATCCACCCCTTTTTTTAGACGCAATTTTTTTCGTAGTTCCAGCTCAGTGTACTGAACTGGTTTATTATTAACCTGAATTCTGGATAAGAACTAAAAAATATTGAACTAAATGCCTGTTTCTCGATCAGATCATTTAATGACCAAATCAAATGAATTTGAACAAGGAACAGGCAAGTGACTACTATAG
>JANELJ010000277.1 GCA_024511395.1 Gammaproteobacteria bacterium
AGTTTGGTGTAGAACCTAATTATGGAGTTACATCCTGATGGGTAAACTATTGAAACGAAATGATAAAATCCTTAAAGACATACCTGTGTATATTTTATAATACTGCTTTTAGTTATAAAAAAAAGCATTTTGGAGCAAAACGTGTTTTACAGCGATCAGTTTGATGTCATTGTTATTGGCGGCGGTCACGCCGGTACTGAGGCGGCTATGGTAGCCAGCCGGATGGGTGTCAGTACCTTACTGATCACACATAATATTGAAACCCTAGGACAGATGTCCTGTAATCCGGCCATTGGTGGTATCGGCAAAGGGCATCTGGTTAAGGAAATTGATGCCTTGGGTGGTTTAATGGCCAGAGCTATTGATAAAGGCGGTATTCAGTTTCGTTGTCTTAATGCTTCCAAAGGCCCAGCTGTAAGGGCCACACGTGCCCAGGCGGATCGGGTATTGTATAAAGCCGCCGTGCGCTATGCTCTGGAGAATCAGGACAATCTAAAACTGTTTCAGCAGGCCGTGACCGATCTGATTGTTGAAAATGAACAGGTAGTGGGTGTTGAAACAGAAATGGGGCTTAAGTTTCGGGCTAAAAGCGTGGTGCTGACCACTGGAACCTTTTTAGGCGGTCTGATCCATATCGGTCTGGAAAATTATCAGGGCGGCCGCGCCGGTGATCCGCCGTCCAATAAATTATCACAACGTTTACGGGAATTACCCTTTAGAGTGGATCGCCTTAAAACTGGCACCCCGCCCAGAATTGACGGACGCACTATTGATTATTCCGTATTACAGGAACAGCCCGGTGACACACCCATTCCAACTTTTTCATTTTTAGGCAAACCGGAAGACCATCCCAGACAGATCAGCTGTTATATTACCCATACCAATGCAAAAACTCATGACATTATCCGTTCCGGTTTTGAACGCTCTCCTATGTTTACCGGGGTAATAGAAGGGGTGGGACCGCGCTATTGTCCTTCCATTGAAGATAAAATTAATCGTTTTGCAGACAAGGATTCGCATCAGATCTTTGTGGAGCCCGAAGGTCTGGAAACCCATGAAGTCTATCCCAACGGCATATCCACCAGTCTGCCCTTTGATATCCAGTTAGCCTTTGTCCGCTCTATGAAAGGCTTTGAAAATGCCTGGATTGTACGCCCGGGTTATGCCATTGAATATGACTTTTTTGATCCCCGGGATTTAAAATTGTCTCTAGAAACTAAATTTATTAACGGCCTGTTTTTTGCCGGTCAGATCAACGGCACTACCGGTTATGAAGAAGCCGCCGCCCAAGGTCTGATTGCCGGTGCCAATGCCGCATTACAGGTACAGGAAAAAGAACCCTGGTCACCCAGCCGGGAAGAGGCCTATATTGGGGTGATGATTGATGATCTAATCATCCAGGGTACCCAGGAGCCTTACCGCATGTTTACCTCGCGGGCAGAATACCGTTTGATCCTCAGAGAAGACAATGCCGATATGCGTTTAACCGAAACCGGTTATAAACTCGGTCTGGTGGATGAACAGCGCTGGCAGGCTTTCAGTAAAAAACAGCAACAGGTGGATAATGAAATTAAACGCCTGCAGACAAGCCGTATCGGTCCTGATGCCATTAGTGAACAGGAAGCGGTTCGGGTACTGGGTAAGCCTCTGAATAAAGGCACCAGTTTATATGATATGCTCAGAAGGCCTGAAGTTAGTTATGACTCACTTACTTCTCTGGATGTGGCCGGTGAGAAACTAACTGATCCGGTTGCCGCTGAACAGGTAGAAATACAGACCAAGTATGCCGGTTATATCAAACGTCAGCTGGAAGAAATTGAAAAACATAAACGTTATGAAAACAAGCCGATCCCGCAGGATTTTGATTATATGAAAATCTCTTCCCTGTCATCTGAAGTACGGGAAAAACTGCATAAAAACCAGCCCCAGACCATTGGCCAGGCCAGCCGTATACCCGGTGTTACCCCGGCCGCCATATCTTTATTACTGGTGTTTCTAAAAACCCATAAATCGGCAGCTAAAAAGGCGGCGGGTTAATAATGGAAGCACTGCAGCAGCAACTGCAATCTGGCATCCAGCAACTGGAACTGGATATCCCTGCGGCGCAACAACAGCAATTATTAAATTTTATTCAGTTATTACAGAAATGGAATAAAGTTTATAATCTGACGTCCATTCGTGAAGCGCATAAAATGGTGGATCTGCACCTGCTGGACTCACTGGTTATACTGCCTTTTTTTCAGCAGCAAACGGACATTCATCGAGTACTGGATGTGGGTACTGGTGGCGGTATTCCCGGTATTCCGCTGGCTATCTGTCTGCCGGATATTGAATTTGTGCTGCTGGATGCCCGCAGTAAAAAAATTCGTTTTTTGCAGACTGTGATAGCTCAACTGGGTTTAACTAACGTGACAGCGGTACATAGCCGGGTGGAAGATTATCAGACAGAGGAAGGAGATAAGTTTGACCGTATTATTTCCCGCGCCTTTGATTCTCTGGAAGATATGCTGACCCTGACTCGGCATTTATGTGCGAAGCAGGGCAAATTTCTGGCCATGAAAGGGCAGCTTCCGGAACAGGAGATTGCACAACTGCCAGAAGGCTTTAGAATAGAGCAAATACATCCACTGACCATTAATGGTTTAAATATACAGAGACATTTAATACAGATAGTGTTTAAAAGTTAAGTATTCAGTCAGACGAAAGACCGTATAAGGGATTGGGTATTCCTTGTTGAAGACGCCGTGAATCCATCCATGGAGGCTTTTCGGCAGCATCCCTGCTGCTGAAACTTCATCAAGAAACACCCAACCTCTTATACTCAGATGATATAAAGAAAAATTATAGTAACTACTCAGCTTCAATTAAAGCACAGTAGAGTGAATGGCTGCAGGTACACTGAATAAATGGAATGGTTCGCCCCACTCTCTAACGACATCATAAAAATGTGCCAAAATTGTGTTTTTACACATAACAACAGAGTAGAGAGGCGAACCTTATGAGTAATTTTAAAGTAAAACG
>JANELJ010000278.1 GCA_024511395.1 Gammaproteobacteria bacterium
TAATTAGCCTGGCTCCTGGCAGGGGCTGCAAGCAGGAGTCAAAAGCCATTATCAGAGTACAGAATCTTCCATGAACCTTGAGGGAGAACAGCACTGTACTTTTTATTATAATAAGTAAAAAATTTTTGTTATATTAGCCTGTTCTAATTTTAAATTTTGTGAAACAGAGCACATTCAGGTCTTATTATGCCGTCTGTACAAGTACAAAACAGCCCCTTTCTGATTGAAAATGAACAACAGTATCAGCAATGGAAGCAGCAGAAGCTAAACGTTTATCCAGAGTCTATTAAAGAGTTGACTGTAAGCGTTGCCGATCCCTTTAAGCTGAGTGATCAGGAATTTCAGGATATTAAAGCGAGGCTGCAGAAAGCCAATATGGTTATTTATGATCTGGGTCATAATAGTAATGCAGCAGACAAGAATATTCCTGAACAGCTGGGATATCAGCTGGGAATTTCCTCACTGGATAAAAATGAATGTGCTGATAATGACGGCTTTACTTCAATCCAGGTAGTCGATCAGGGTTTACATACCATGTATATTCCTTATAGTGAAAAAGGCATTAACTGGCATACTGACGGTTATTATAATCGTTTGTCACAACAGATATACAGCATGATTCTGCATTGTGTCCGGCCTGCGGCAGAGGGTGGAGAGAATCAGCTCTGGGATCATGAAATAGTGTATATTTTACTGCGTGATAAAAACCCGGAGTATATTCAGGCTCTTATGCAGAACGATGCCATGACGATTCCTAAAAATGTGATAGACGGTGAGTTAATCCGCCCGGATCGCAGCGGGCCGGTATTTATGATCACAGAAGAAGGGCGTTTGCATATGCGTTATACGGCGCGTGCCAGAAATGTGATCTGGAAGGATGATCCGCTGACTCAGGAAGCACAGCAGGTATTAAGAGACATTTTAAATAGCGAGTCTACTTATAAATTTGAAGGCCGACTGGCTGCCGGGCAGGGACTTATCTGCAATAATGTCCTGCATACCCGCAGGACGTTTAAAGATGATCCGCAACAGCACCGTTTATTATATCGGGGACGGTACTTGGATAAGATAAACTTTAAAAACAGCTAGAAAACCGCTTAACTCACCATTTTTCAGTGGTCAGATATTTCTCCAGTCGGTGAATTTTATTGCTGGCGTCCATAAACTCTTTCTGGCTCATAGTGGTCTTATCCGGTTCACAATAAGCATAGACATCGGTATCACGCATTTGCAGATTATCCTCTGCCCGTAACACCTTGCGCATAATAATACTGGTTTTTACACATTGTTCCAGATCGGTAAAGGACTTCTCCATGGTCTGCTGAAATTCCGTATTGGAACCATTGGAAATACCGCTGATAACCAGAAATAAAATAAACTTCATTAACACTGCTCCCAGGGCAGACCATAAAAACGCCAGCCGCCAACCGTGTTGCGCTGGTGCAGTTCATTGAGTTCGCCTTCAAATCCTTCATCGACATTGTATACATTGTCAAAACCATTATTGAGCAGGTGCAGACCCGCTTCAAAAGAACGCTTGCCGCTACGGCAGATCAGGATAATGGCCGGATGCTGATCATGCTCACCGCATATACCGCCCAGAATCAGTTTACGGATTTCAATGGCAAACTGGGGATTAATATTCCAGTCCGGCTCATCAATCCAGGCAATATGTACAGCCCCTTTGGGATGGCCCACAAATAAAAACTCCATGGAAGAACGTACATCAATTAATAGTGCATTAGGCTGTTCCTGCAGCATACGGTCTGCCTCCTTTGGAGACAGTGGAATTGGTTCCTCATTACTCATCGGGGTTCCTGTAGGGTGATATAAAAATGCTTAAACCAGATTATAGGTAAATTTATATAAAATAACAGGACGTATAAGGTAATCATCAAGCTGATGATTGCAAAAGGCACACAATGTGCTAATATTTTGTGTATGAGATCTTATGTATGGGGTAATGAGAAAAATGCATGGCTTTCTGCAGAACGGGGGATTACATTTGAACGAGTTGTCTTTCGAATACAGAATAACGGTTTGCTGGATGTTATCAGGCATCCCAATATTAAAAAATATCCTCATCAGAAAATGTTTATTGTAAATATTGATGAATATGCCTGGCTTGTTCCGTTTATAGAATCTGAAGATGAAATTTTTCTTAAAACTGTTATCCCAAGCCGCAAAGCAACCAGGAAATATCTGGGAGGTAAATAATGGCTAATAAACTCACACCAGAAGAACAGGAAATACTGGAATCCTATGAAAATGAAGAATGGGAATCTGTTATGGATGATAAAAGCCGTTTAAAGTATCAGACTGCTGCTCAGGCAATGTTTAAGAAGGATAAAAGGGTCAATATCAGAATTTCAGGTAAAGATCTGGAATTGCTTCAGGAACGAGCCTTAATTGAAGGCATTCCATATCAGACATTAATGTCCAGTATTTTGCATAAATATGTTTATGGAAATCTGGTTGATAAATCTCATAAATAATTAGGTAACATCATGGTTGGACGTCGCAGAGCAATAAAAAAGAAAAAAGATCCAGCAAAGTTGGATGCCATTGTTAAAAAAGCCAAGGTACAGATCAGCGAGCGGGAAAAAGGCTATCGGGAACAGTCCCTGAAAATCCATCCCTGGGTCTGCGGGCGCTGTGGAAAAACATTTACCCGTGAAAACCTGCACCTGCTGACCGTGCATCATATCGATCATGATCATAATAATAATCCGCCGGACGGTAGCAACTGGGAAAATCTATGTATTTACTGCCACGATAATGAGCACCAGAAAATGAATGAATATCAGGAGTTTGGTGATGTGGCGGTTAATAAGGAAAGTGAAGCGGCCACTCATAACCCCTTTGCGGATTTAAAGTCCCTGCTTGATAAAGATGAAAAATAACTTAATGCTAATTGCTTGCGGTCATTATTTAAAAAGCGTTATACTGAAATTACTCTGAGGTATCACGGATATATAATACCTGATAATAATTAGTCCGACC
>JANELJ010000058.1 GCA_024511395.1 Gammaproteobacteria bacterium
CTGCTGACTTAAACCACCGCAATGAGCGTTTACACAGTTATTTTTACACCCTCTTACTCATCATTACATGGCTAATAAATAATGCTCCTGGATATTCAATTAATACAAGCCAAACTTGTAGAATCAAAATTTATTTTTAATAAATGGCAACAGCCAGAATCTTTTTTTGACAGATTTATCTGTAAAATTTCTATTTAGCCACAACTGATTATGTTTATTAATTTTATCTTTTTTTGATTTATCTAGTTGGTAAACTCTTAACATTAGCTCAGATAATTTTTTATCACCACCCACTTCAAATAACCACTCAGGATCGGTAATTATCTCTTTAGCACCGCCAGCATTAGTACTGATTACCGGTACACCTGCAATAATTGCCTCAAGTAAAACCATACCAAAAGGCTCATGATCTGAGCTGAGCACAAAATTATCAAATGCTTTAAAATAATTTACAGCCTGAGGAACTACACCTAATAATAATACCCGTTTTTCAAGCTTTAATTTCTTTATCTGCTGTCGTAGCTCATTTTCCAGCCTTCCTTTACCAATAATCACTAATAATGCATTTGATATTTGATCAGAAATTCGACTAAATGCATTGATTAAGGTTTTCTGGTCTTTATCAGGATGTAAACGTCCCACATTAGCAATAACATATTTATCCTGTTCCAGATTCAGATACTCTCTGGCTTCTTTTTTATCTACCTGTTGTGCTTTTAGCTGTTCAACATTAATGCGATTATACAATGTCTGTATCTGTTCTTCTGGAAAACCGTGCAATACAGATCTCATTTCATCTCGAACAGCATTGGAAACACCTAATAAAAACAGATTCTTTTTATGCCTGTTCAAAAACCAGCGGCGAGTAAAACGCCTGAATTTTCCAAAGGAGTGATTTACACCTATGACAGGAAGCTTCTTTATATGTTTGGAAATATATATAGCCTGATACCGATGTGCAATGGCAAAAACAAACTTATACTTTTTACTTAACTCCTTGAGCTGTCTGATCTGCTTTAATTTTAGACCTCTTAAATCCTTTGACTGATTTTCAAGAAAAACAACCTCATCTGACTGTATCTGCTCTGCAACTTTACCATCTTTCTTACCTACCAGAAAGACAGTAACCACCTTGAAGTCTGTTCCCTTAAATAGACTGGCATATTGTCTGGCCACATCAAGATAGGGAAATGTATAGTCATAGCATAATTGCAGAACAATTTTATTTTTCTTATTTTCGCTTTTTGTCATTAGATTCATTCCCTGTTGTAAAAAAAACGGGTGATTTTCCGTATCAGTTTTTTGTCTTTCCGAGTTAATTTTTTACACTGAGCATAATCTTTATAAAATCTTAAGCGCTGGGTTCTGGACAGTTCATATTTTGCCCGTTTGTCCAGACAGGCCAGATCCTTAATGCGCCGGTATTCAAAAAAGGGGGGATACCATTTCATTCCAGATGGGCAGTCAATTAAAAATATCTGCGGTTGTTCTTCCTGTAGCTGCACCATAATATTTCGCCATTTATGATCATTATGGGCAAAATTATGCTGGTGCATAATACGAGTAGCTCTGGCCAGTTGTCGGGTGACATAGGCCACCCACTGACGGTTTTCTATCAAGTGCCTGTGATGATCGGCAATATCAGCCAGATCAGAAGTATTAATTAATTCTTCTGTAATAAGTATTCCACGATTATTAACCCAGACAATCGTTTCTCTGCCGTAGGCGACCACTTTGGCAACTGGAATACCGACCGATGCAAACCAGAGCAGGTTTTGCCATTCAGTCTGAATTTTGCTCTGTCCCAGATAGCGCTGAAATTTTTTTCTGGAAATATTATATTTTTTAAGATAATAATTTTTGCTGTCAATTTGGATTTTGTAAACCTGGCTAAGAGGGCTTTTGGTTATAAACTCACCTTTATAATCATAGGCCGTATCAAAGTCTGCCAGTTGACAGCCCAGTTCGGTATTATGATATTCCGGTACAATGGTCCAAGTGATTTTTTTATTAAAAAACTTTTCCAGGATCATGGCTATGGATTATCAAAGGTTAATAATGAGTTTAATAATAAATACTGCATAATGGTTTATTTCAGGCAATGGCATCGCCTTTGCGTTGTTTTCTTTGCCAGAGTTTCTGCCCCTGCTGTTCCACCTTTTGCCAGAAAGGTTTATTTTGAGTTAAACATTGTTTTAATGAAGTATTATCATACCATTTCATAAAGCGGAAAAAATCCCGTCGGGTCAGGCCAATGTCCATAGCAGAATAATACAGGCTGCCGATATCTTTTACCCGCCAGCGCAGAGGGGTATGCTTGCGTATTTGCGCCCGGTGCAGGTCAATTAAGGACAGTTTAATATTATCTGCTGTCAGTTTATCGCGGCCTATGGATATATCCATAAGGAAATGACAGATATAATAGTCCCGATGGTTAATGCCGTTATTATGCAATGTACGGCTGATATAAGCCACCTTTTCAATAAGACGGTATTTAAAATTAAAAACTGGTTTTTGCGTTTTCCAGGACAGGCAGTAATCTTCCAAGCTGATGATGTTAATTAAGTCTTCGGTAATAATAAAAGACTGTTGCTGTGCCGGGTTCCAGCCTTTCTGTCCATAGGCGGCTATGGTCATGGTGTCTATTTTTAAATGCTCAAGGGCATGAATGGCATCATACTCATTTTTAGCGCCTAATACCGGTAAACGCAGGCGCAGCAGATTGTCGATAATTTCCAGCCAGCCGACACCCCGATGAATTTTTATAAAAAAACTCTGTCCTTCAATTTCAAAGCGCAGGGTTTTTCGGGCTTCCAGGGAGCGGTAGATTTCACCCTGCAGCTGTTCAATAGCCTGAAAGGGATTCTGTTTGTGCCAGTAGTGTTTGAAAAGTGCGTTAAGTTCTAATTGCATTGCGGCTTAACTTCTCTGATTGCTGATCTGACGACTCAGCCAGCTTAAGTTAAAAAATTCCTTCCAGTGCTGGTAGCAGGCTTTTTTGTCCCAGTTTTTTAAAAAGCGTTTGTGATCTTTTTGCTGTTGTTGTTTAAAACCACGCTGCCACGGGTGTTGTTTCATGGCATCCAGATCGATCAGGTACACCTGCTCCTGATGGATAATAAAATTACTGCCTTTTAGATCGCCATGGGTGATCCGGTATTGAGCCAGCTTGTCCAGTATGTTTAATATACTTTGTGCTACACAGTGCTTAGTCTGTTCATTATGCCGTTCTGAACAGAAATATGTCCAGCTGTCTTCTCCCGGCTGGTAGCATGTAATAAAATAGCTGCGGCGTTTGCCCAGAGTATTATTATGTTCCACCACCGCTACTGGTGCCGGTGTTGCTATACCCATAAACTGCAGTAAGTGAGCATTCTTCCACGACTTTCTGGCACGGCTCATACGGCCTTTGTGGCTTAGCTCATAGGCGGCACCTTTAGGGTTATAGCGTTTTATAACCAGTTCTTCATTACCCAGATTTACACGTTTAACAGTACAGGTATTGCCCTGTTTTAAAAACACGGAGGTATCGGCATTAAAATAGTGTTCTGGATTCTGTAAAAGAGCTCTGATCTGAGGGCTGTCATATTCCCGGCGCAGCAGAAAACCGTATGACCGATTTTCTGAATCTGTAGATTTTTGAGTCACACTCTTTCCAGTCACATTCTTACCGGTCACGACGTCTGTACAATCTCTAAAGATTTTTTTCAGATAATGTTTTATGCGCCAGTTCTGATGGTGCTTAATGAGTTTTAAAAAGAAGGTTTCCTGATCATTAAGATCCAGGGCATTAAGCTGTGCATAACAATCAAGCAAAAGCGGATAATCGGCGGGCTTTATATCAAAACTCTGCGCCAGAAAAACGGCCAGATTTTTTAAGCGGGCATTGATGTTCAGCGGCCTTGAAAAAGATTTGACTTCTTCGCCATCAAGCGTGTAAACCTCACCGGATTGTGCCAGATAAAAATTAGCATAATGCAGATCCTGATGTGCCAGAGCTGCCTTATGGTGCTGCGTCAGCACCTGCATACAGGCTTTAAGTTTTTCAAGTTTGTCTGCATAGCTGCTTGTGTTCCAGAACTGTGCCAGACTTTCCCCCTGAATATACTCAAAGATTAACACTTCAATACCTTCATCGGTGCGGCCTGCAAAAATAATGGCCGGGGTTAAAATCTTTTTATCCAGCAGTCGTTGTGCGCCATCCAGTTCTCTTTGCCAGTGCACTTTAGCGCGTTTTTTATGCACAAACAGTTTAATAATCACCGGAGTGTTCCGGTATTCTCCGCGAAACACCAGCCGTTTGCTAGGGACATGTCTCAGTAACCGCTGACAGAGCAACGGCTGGTTCCGCACACTAAGCTGCAGATCGCTGTCCAGCGTAAAGGATCTGTCTCGCAGACGGTCTGCCATTTGGTCTGATCGTTGCTCTTGTGATTGATGTACTAATGGTTTCATTACATGGCAAGCGCAGCAGCGGGTTTTGAATTATGGTTCTGATAGACATTAGCCTGTAAGCGTATCCGCCCGGTCTGTTCTATAATATCATCCACCCATTGCGGCATACTGAAAATATCACTGCTGCGCATATAGGCCAGAGCATTCTCCTGCCATTGCTGCCATTCTTCTGAAGTCAGCATCTGCTGCAGAAGCTGATTAAATTCTGCCTGCGTAAAAGGCTCAGACAATACCAGCCCGGCCTGAGCTTTTTCTATATGAAAGGCATAGCCGCAAACGCCGCTGATCAGTTGCGGGATACCGGCGGCAACGGCCTCCAGTAACACGGTGCCAGTATTTTCATGCCGCGCGGGATGCAGAAACAGATCGCTGGCCAGTAGTAACTGAGGAATATCGTCTCTGGCGCCAGGCAGCCAAACCTGCTGCTCAATACCGAGTTTTGCTGCCAGTTTTCGGTATTTACTAAGTTTGTCTTCTCCAGCCACCAGCAAATAAGTCCGGCTCCTTAAAGATTCAGGCAGGCTGGCCAGTGCTGCCATGGATCGATCTACGCCCTTTCTGCGGTAACCGGTACCTATCATTAATAACAGTTTGTCATCGTCTTTTAGCCCCAGTTCCTGACGTTTTTCAGCACGGATCTGTTCGGCATTATTGGGACGTATGCGGGAACGATCCACACCCGGCGGCAGGGAATGGAAACGTTGATCCGGGGTATGGTAAATTTTTTTAAAATTCTCCATCTGGATATCGGATATAAACAGCAGTTCCACATTTTTATCCGGCTCAAACACCGATTCTTCCATGGCCTTAAAGACCTTATAGCGTTTACCCAGCCGATACAGCTTACCATGCTGTTCTCTGACCTTCGCTTCATAACAGGGATCGGCCGCATAGTAGAGATCCAGATCGGGCATTTTATTAAACCCCACCACAAGATCGAAGCGATCAGCCAGCAGATGTTCCGTCAGTTTACGGGAAAAATCATCGATTCGCTGATGATTGGAGATCCCTTTAACGGGGATCATGGTCACATTAAAGCCATCGGGAATATCACCTTCCCAGATAAAACTGAACACATGAATCTCATGGCCTCTGGCCTGACATTCTTTGGCAATTCTTAAAAAGTCCCGTTCCAGTCCACCGTAAGGAAAGTATTTAAACAGGGCAAAGGCTAGTTTCATGCAGATTGAACCTGATCGAGTAAGGAATGCAGTGATTGTATGACATTCTGCGGGGTAATATCAAAAAAACACTCGGGACTGATATGTTCCCTCACTTTGTCACAGTGCTTTTTAAAGCAGGGGGCGCAGTCCAGTGTGGCCTGCAGATGACATTGATGTTTACCATAAGTACCCGTCAGTCCCGCACTGGTAGGGCCGTAGACTGCCACCACCGGTTTATCCAGTGCAGCGGCCAGATGAGCCAGGCCAGTATCCACAGCGACCACAGCGGTTACCCGGCGCAGTTGTGCCATGAGTTCAGTCAGGGACATTTTATCCAGCACATTTATGGCCGTTTGAGAATGACTTCCAGCCTGAGCCTTAATTCGTTCGGCTCTCTGATATTCTGCCTCATTTCCCCAGGGCAGCAGAATAGTATAACCTTCATGGCTTAACAGCCCCGCCAGTTGCTGCCAGTATGTTTCCAGCCAGTGTTTGGTGGGCCAGGTAGTACCGTGCAGAAATAATATGGAAGGTGGTTGATGTTTCTGCTGTGCCTGCTGTGTAATATGCGGCAGGCCGTAATTTGTTTTTTCAGGCTGATTCGGGTTGTCTAGGGTATAGCCCAGAACCGCAGCAAACAACTGACGAACCCGCTCTACGGCATGCTGTTTTCCGTGTACTGACAGAGGATACTGATAAAACCTTGATGCCAGTGGTTCACGGGCAGAGTTTTTATCCAGTCCGTAAACCGGCCCATGAGTATAACGGGTCAGCCAGGCACTTTTTAACAACCCCTGGGCATCTATAATATAGTCGTATTGGCAGGCACTGATGCGTTGTTTAAACTGTTTCCACTCTTCTGAAAACAGGGTTTTAATCGGCTGTTTACGCCAGCGTCGGATAGCCACCGGTATAATAGTTTTAACTGCCGGGTGCCAGGCAGGTATTTCTGCAAAAGTTTCTTCCACCACCCAGTCAAACTCAATATCCCCTAGGGCATTAACGGCATCAGTTATAGCCGGCAGGGTATGAATAATATCTCCTAATGAAGAGGTTTTTATAATCAGGCAGCGGATCAAGACAGGTCTGCCTTAGAAGATTTATGCGTACTTAACTGCTCCAGAGTACTGAACACCAGCTCTGGTGTTAATTTTTGCAGGCAGTTAGTATGCCCCAATGGGCAGGTACGTTTAAAACAAGGGCTGCATTCCAGGTTCAGGCTGACGGTTTTACTGTTCTTGCCCAGCGGCGGCGTGAAATTCGGATCGCTGGAGCCATAAACACCCACTACAAGTACACCTAATGCTGCTGCCATATGCATCAGACCGGAATCATTACTCACTACCATGCTGCTGACGGACATCAGGTCAATGGCTTGTGCCAGTTCAGTTTTACCGCACAGACTGACGGCAGAAGGAGCATTGATTAGTTTTAAAATCTCCTCACCAATAGCCTGATCTTTCTGTGAACCAAATATCCATACCTGCCAGCCCTGAGAGATTTTTTCCCTAGCCAGTTGAGCATAATGACGGGCCGGCCATTGTTTCGCCGGTCCGTATTCAGCACCGGGGCACAGCGATAAAACAGGCTGAGCCTTAGTTAAAGCAAACTTCTGTAAGGCTTTATCCACCTGCTCGGTTTTAACCTGCAGGCTCGGTACAGGGATATTATCCAGTTGACGGTATTGTGGCTGATACATCTGTGTTTTCGGATAGGCTAGAGCCGCAAAGCGCTGGACGGTCATAGTCAGCATGGATTTGTCCAGTTTACAGATATCATTGAGCAGGCCATAGCGCATTTCACCAATATAACCGGTACGCTGTGATATTTTTGCCCAGAAGGGTATTAAGGCAGATTTAAGAGAGTTGGGAAGCAGGATGCATTGATCGTAGTGGCTTTTCTGCAGAGCACGTCCCAGACGATAACGCATTTTTAACTGCAAAACTCCATGTCCCAAAGGCATGGCAATAAATTCACTGACCTGGGGCATACGCTCAAGCAGTGCGCCGCTCCAGTTGGGCGCCATTACATCAATCTGGCAGTTGGGTTCCTGCTGTTTAAGCAGTATAAACAGACTTTGCGCCATAACCATGTCGCCGACCCAGGAGGGACCGATAATTAATATCCTGCGCGAAGCACTAGTCAAGTCAGTCAAATTATTCTCGGTATAATAATAACCTGAAATCAAGCTTTAAGCAGATATTCTGCACCACAGTAAGGACATTTGGCATGGCCACTGTTTTCCTTAATGGGCAGATAAACCCTAGGATGAGAATTCCACAGGCTGGTACCGGGCATGGGGCAGTGTGCAGGCAGATCCGATTCTTTCAGCTCATAACGGTTACTGACATTAGGAGTGGCCAGATCTTCTGCTAATTCTTCTATTGCTGCATTATCCATATTAATTCCTGATATATAAGTTAACCTAAAACCTTGTACCTAAAACCTTTAACCTTCTATCCTTTAACCAGCGTCTGCCATTCCGGATACTTGTCCCGACGACCATAAACCTGGTCAAAATACATGCTCTGTAATTGTTCGGTTATCGGTCCACGGGTACCGCTGCCAATAGTCCGATTATCCAGTTCACGAATCGGTGTGACTTCAGCCGCCGACCCGGTAAAGAAAGCTTCATCAGCACTATAGACTTCATCACGGGTTATGCGTTTTTCAACAATCTCATAACCCAGTTCTGCAGCCAGGATAAAGATAGTATCCCGAGTAATGCCTTCCAGAGCTGATGTCAGATCCGGGGTAAAAATTTTACCATTGCGGACAATAAAGATATTTTCTCCGGAACCTTCGGCCACAAAGCCGTCCACATCAAGTAATAAGGCTTCATCATAGCCGTCTGTCAGGGCTTCCTGCAGAGCCAGCATGGAGTTCATATAGTTGCCGTTGGCCTTGGCCTTACACATGGTAATATTGACATGATGGCGGGTAAATGAGGAAGTGCGGATACGGATCCCTTTTTCCAGATTCTCATCACCCAGATAGGTACCCCATTCCCAGGCGGCAACCATGACGTGGTTTTTCAGATTGTCGGCACGCAGTCCCATGCCTTCACTGCCGTAAAAGGCCATGGGACGGATATAGGCAGAGTCCAGGTTATTCTGGGCCACCACTGCTTTGGTTGCTTCGTTAATAGTGTCTTTATCAAAGGGCATGGGCATGTTGAGAATATGCGCAGAACGAAACAGGCGATCCGTATGTTCCTGCAGACGAAATATCGCCGTGCCTTTATCAGTCTGATAAGCACGTTCACCTTCAAATACCCCCATTCCATAATGCAGGGTATGGGTTAAAACATGCACTTTGGCCTCACGCCAGGGAACCATCTCCCCGTCCAGCCAGATGACCCCGTCACGGTCAGCCATCGACATAAGCAAACTCCTTGATAAATCTGAATTTCAAACCTTGTATTCTACACTATGGGGGGAATTTGCTCCATGGGCAAAAGGGGGTTATTTTTTACGGCAAGTAAAAAAATTTTAAGTTTAGTGCTATGATTTTTTCTGAACAGGATGTTTAAAGTAACTTTTTAATAATGATTATTAGTATTGTAAATGCGAAATACCTAGATAATTACCGGATAGAATTACATTTTTCCGATCATACTTATGGTGTGCTGGATTTCTCCTGGCTTCTGGATATTAATAGTCAACTAACCCAGCCATTACATGATCCGGAATATTTTAAGACCTTTTTTCTTGATTATGGTGCCCTGTGCTGGAAAAACTCTCTGGAATTCAGCACCGAGTCTCTGCAGCAAAGATTAATTCAAAATAATGCTCTGTTTAAAGAAGAAAGTGCCACCTGATTTTTAAGGTTATTTTGAACTTAAGGCTATATCATACTTAGTCCGACCTGAATAAATCATAGCACATTGATTTATAAGGAAATATTGGCGATTTGTGGGTTTTAAATTTGCAGGTTTTTGGTAAAATAAGCCTTATTGCCTTG
>JANELJ010000059.1 GCA_024511395.1 Gammaproteobacteria bacterium
TTATAAATCAATGTGCTATGATTTATTCAGGTCGGACTATGTAAGTGTTTGAAAAACTTGGATCAGGGAACGAGCTGAGTTTTCCCAGCGGCAGTTATTACTAACTTTTTTGGCTCGTTGTTGTAAATCTTCCCGTTTTAAGCGATCTTCTAAAAGCTCTCTTAAGTGTTCCGTTATCTGATTGATGTCTTTTGGATCAACCAGTTGCGCACAGTTTGCCGCAACTTCCGGCATAGAAGCAACATTAGATGTTAGTACAGCAGTATTGCTGCCCATTGCCTCGGCAATGGGCATACCATAGCCTTCATAATGTGAAACATAGGCCATAACTGTCGCTGCCGCATACAGCAGAGGAATATGCGGTTGCCTCACATAGCCCAGGATAATAATTTCCCCGGAATTTAACAAGGGCTTGATCACGTTTTCGATTTCTTCCGTATGCCAGCCCTTTGTCCCGACCAAAACCAGGGGATAGGCCTGGCGCAGTGATTGCGGCAAACGGGAAAACGCCTGCACCAACCCTTTAATATTTTTTCTTGGTTCCAGAGTCCCCACCGACAAAACATATTGTTCGGGCAACTGGTAGGCTTGTCTTAACTGCTGCAGTTGACTATCACTATACGGCTGACGAAATATTGGAGCTACAGCAGGCGGTACAATGAAAATTTTCTCTGCAGGGACATTAAATACCGAGATAATTTCCTGTTTGCTAAATTCTGAAATGGCCACCAGGGCATCTGCATCTGCAATAGTATTGGGCAAATGTTTATCCAGCCATTTCAAACGGTCCAAGGGATGAAAATCCGGATAGCGAATATGAGAAAGATCATAAACTGTTGCCACTTTTGCGCCATCAAAAGGGCTAAGAACATAGTTGGATTCCCAGTAAATATGCTCTTTACATTGCTTAATTTTACTACCGATGATGGCTTGCTGCAGTTGTTGCTTGAGATATCTCGCCGCAGGAATTTTTTTGACAAACTTTTTTAATTGTGCAATTTTATGCGATGGTGCGGTCGTCCCGGAAGCAGTGGCTTGCTCTTCATGTTCCAGCTCCTGAGCCATATTTAATAATTGCTGGCGGTTATAAAATGCATACGGCACAAAACCGTCAATGTCCTGAATACTCGGTTGTGTCAATAAGTTCAACAGCAGTTGTTGCGTGTAACGGCCAATGCCTGATAGCGGTGGGATAAGCGGTGTTGCATTAACCAGTAATTTCATCTTCAATCATCATTCTAACCACGTCATCCACATCGTATTGCGCCTGCCAATGCAGTTCTTTTCTAGCCCGGGAAGGATCAGCACAGCTACAACGTAATTCTGTAGGGCGTAGAAATTGTTTGTTGTACACGAGATACTTATCGATATCCAGCTCAAAGTAGTCAAATGCTGTTTTTACAAAATGTCGCAGGGATACACTTCTGCCTGTAGCAATAACATAATCGTTTGCTTTATCCTGTTGCAGCATCAGCCACATTGCTTCTACATATTCAGGTGCCCAGCCCCAGTCGCGTATAATATCCAGGTTCCCTAACTGTAACCGTTCCTGTTTTTTTTTGCTGATATTAACGACACTTTTAATAACTTTTTTAGTGACAAAACGTTCGCCACGACAAGGTGATTCATGGTTAAACAAATGTCCGGTACAGGCATATATATTATAGGCTTCGCGGTAATTAGTGATTAACCAGTGAGCCGATACCTTGGCAACGGCATAAGGACTGCGGGGTAAAAAGCATGAGGACTCATTGGACGGATGTTCAGGTGTAGATTCACCAAAACATTCACTGGAGCCTGCATTGTACAAGCGGGTATCAAGGTTAAGGAAACGAATTGTTTCCAGCAGATTCAGGGTAGCAATATTGATACTTTCCAGGGTTTCTACCGGTTGTTCGAAAGACAACCCAACGGAACTTTGACCTGCTAGATTATAAACCTCATCTGGACGTACGCGATCAAAAACATAAAGAACACTACGAAAGTCATTAATACTCATAGCAACAAAATCTATTTGTTCCAGTAGCCCGAATCGCTTCAGGTGAGTAAAGTTAGATCGTTTGGTGTCCCGGGAGGTACCAGTAACCTGATACCCTTTTTTCAATAGTAATTGTGACAGGTAAGCACCATCCTGACCACTGATTCCACAAATTAATGCCTTTTTCACTTGCTGTCCTTAAGTGTGTTCCAATTTATGAGCCTTTTCTTTAAGAAAACAGTTCAATTTTAGAATAAACCTTAACTTGCTAATTGACCCAACTGTTAAGTTCCAGTATATCACTTTCGGTAATTGTTCCGGCGGCGCTTTTTAATCTGACCTGATTTTTTATATAGTTATATTTTGCCTTCTGGTGCTCTAACTGAGCCTTTAAAAAATCAGTATCTGCGTCAAGTACGTTATTTACCGTTGCGGTACCATATTTAAATCCGGCACGCATTGATTCTGCACGCTTCTGTTCGGATTCAATACGACGACGGGTAGCCTTGATTTTTAGTACATCGGATTTCAAATTAAGATAATGTTCTCGCAGTTGCTGCTCAACCTTACGTCTGGTTTCTATTTCTACCTGCCTGGCAATTTCCAGGCGATAGACGCTTTCACGTTTTTGTGCCGAAATACCACCGCCCAGATAAAGAGGTTGTGTAAAACTAAGGGCAATGGTGGAGGTATCCGTTACCGGACGAGGAGCATTATCATAACCGGTATCCTGGTGAGACTGTGTAAAACCCAGACTCAGGCGCGGTGCCCACCCTGCATTTTTTACCGCAACATCCTGTTTTGCCGCCTCTATATTACTTTTATTAGCCGCCAGTGTAGGGTTGTTTTTTAAGGCCAGTTCGACCCATTGTTCAATGGAATCATCGGGCGGTAAAAACTTCAGTTGTTCCTTTAATGGCGACAGTTTTTTTACCCGGGTACCAATAACTTCATATAGACGTTCATAGGCCACGGACAGTGCAGCCTCAGCCTCAATTTCTGTACTCAGTGCCAGATCCAGTCGGGCTTCCGCTTCATATAAGCCTGTAATAGGTACCAACTGCCGCTCATACAAGGCTTTAAGCTGCTCAACATTTTTAGTAATAGTCTGGGTGTTTTTTCTGCTTAAGCTCAGAGCATCTTCAGCTTCCAGAACATTAAAATATAGCTCCACCACTTTAACGATGAGATCACTTTGGGCCTGTATATAGTCGTTACTGGTTTTATCTATGAGATGCTTATATTTTATATTATCACGCCAGGCCTGTAGATCAAACAGTACCTGAGTAATATTGAGCTTAGCACTTTTACCACTATAACGCTGGGTATCATAACCTGATACACGCAGTTCATTTTCGGATAATGCGCCGTTCAAAGAAGCCTGAGGATAGAGCTTTGCTTCGGCCTGCTGCTGCACTTCCTGGCTGGTTAATACATTCAGGTTGGCAGCAATGGATACGGGATCTGAACGCACAGCATTATTATAAACTTCGAGTAGATCAGCACTGAAAACCGGCGTATAAAATAACCATGCCATTGCCAGTGTTATCAGATATTGCAATAATTTTTTCATTTCTAATCTTCTATGAAAGAACGAGCTAAGCGGTTGGTAGCCGGCTGTATCAAATATTCAAACAGGGTACGTTCGCCCGTTTTTATCAAAACCTCAGCAGGCATACCCGGCAAGAGTTTCAGATCACCCAGTTTTTTATAACCCTCCGGGGTCACTCCGATTCGAACCAGATAGTAAGGCACACCGGTATTTTCATCGGTTAGAATATCTGCGGATACGGTAAGAACCTCACCTTCAATTACAGGTGTTGTTGCACTTTCAAATGCACTAAAACGGATTTCTGACACTAAGCCCACATGCACCTTATCAATATCAACCGGGGATACCCGTGCTTCTACAATCAGGTTTTCTCCCTGTGGTACAATTTCCAGAATAGGCTTACCCGGTGCAATTACACCACCTATGGTATGTACCGATAAGCCCAACACCATCCCCGAGTCCGGGGCGACAATATTTGTATGACTTAATTTATCCTGCAAAGCCAGACGTCTTTCCTGCAGATCATTTATCTGCATGACTGTTTCGCTTAATTGTTCTGCTACTTCCAGTTGATGCCGGTTTTCGATTTGAATGATCTCAAGTTTGGTTTCGCCCATTTTAATTTTTAAGGCCATCATTTGTGAACTGTTCTGAGCTGTTTCTCCTTCCAGTTCAGCCACCCGACGTTCCATTTCTCTCATACGAGTTTTATCCGTAAAGCCCTGTTTTAACAATACCTGAAAATCAACAATTTCTTCCTTGAATAATCTGATTTGTTTTCTATTACTTTTTTGCTGCTCTCTCAGGCCATTAATTTGTTCCTGGAGTTGTTCAATACGTTGTTTTAGTACTTCTATCTCCCCTTCTCTAGCAGTTTTTCGGGTATTAAACACCCGTTCCTGGATCCGCATCAGTTCTATGACATCGGGATCGTCAGTGTTTGCTTTAAGGTAATCATCAAATTGAATGCTTTCCCGATTGTCTCGCTCTGCTTCTAACCTTGCCGAAAGCGCCAAGACTGCCTTGTATTGAGCTTCTATAATTTCTAATTGTGCTTTAAGCTGAGTATCATCAAGGACAATTAACAAGTCTCCTTTTTTTACCATTTGACCGTCTTTAATGGCAATTTCCTTGACAATTCCGCCTTCCAGATGCTGGATAGTTTTGCGACTGTCTTCCACAGCGACAAATCCTGGCGCATAGGCGGCACTGCCTAAGGGAGCAAATGTCGACCAGCCAATGAAGAATCCAAATACCAGTATTATGGTTACAAAACCAATTAACCTTGGTGTTCTGTCATCAGTATCTACTAAACCTTCCAGATCAGCAGCACTTTGCTTGATGTTATTTTCATTTGACATTGATATCGCTCTCAAAAGGCTACTAGCTGGAAACTGAAGGTTTCATGGAAGATGCTCCAGGTGCAGTTTTTTGCGCTATCTGCACCTGCTGTTGCATTTGTGCAAGTTTGGCCAGTACATCAGGACGAGGACCAAATAAAGATACCATGCCTTCAGCCATAACCAGAATTTTATCTACCTGGTTAATAATATTGACTTTATGGGTAATGATGATAACCGTGCAACCTTGCTGCCTGAGGTTTTGCAAAGCTGTTGATAAGGCTTTTTCTCCCACATCATCTAGGTTTGAATTGGGTTCATCCAGTACTATAAAAGCCGGATTACCATACATTGCTCTGGCTAAACCAATGCGTTGCCTTTGCCCGCCCGATAATACACCGCCACTACCACCAATAACGGTATCATAGCCATCTGGCAGACGCAGAATCATTTCATGTACACCCGCAGCCTGAGCGGCCTTGATAACATCTTTTGGTACAACTTCTCCAAATCTGGCTATATTTTCACTAATAGTACCATCAAACAACTCAATATCCTGTGGTAAATAACCGATGTGACGTCCCAGTTCCATCCGGTTCCAGGTATAAATGTCAGCATTGTCTAACCGCACTTTTCCCGTGCTGGCCGGCCATAAGCCCAGAAGTGCTCGAGCCAGAGTCGATTTACCAGCGGCACTGGGTCCGATAATTGCCAGCGATTCTCCTTTATCAATAGAGAAGTTAATACCTTTTAATATAGGCAGCCTGGCACCGGGCGGTTTAACAACAATATTTTCTACTCTTAAATACCCCTGTGGCTCAGGTAATGACATGGTTTCTTTTTCCTCAGGCACTACTTTGAGAAGATCATTTAATCGCTCATAAGCACCACGAGCCGAAACAAAACCTTTCCACGAACCTATCATCAAATCAACGGGAGACAAAGCACGTCCAAGCAATATGGAGCCGGCAATCATTAATCCCGGGGTAATTTCCTGCTGTATAACCAGGTAAGCCCCAAGCCCCAGAATCAGGGACTGGACAGTCAGGCGGAAGGATTTAGAGATAGATGAAATTAAACCTGCTCGTTTACTGGCCAGCGCCTGTAAGTTGATGACCTGATTGTTCATTTTTTGCCAACGCTGACGAATATTATCCATCATGCCCATGGATTCGATAACTTCCACGTTGCGTAAATTTTTGTTCAGGAAATTATTAGAGGCAATTGATACTTTATTAGCCTCTCCTAAAAGCCCGGAACTGGTTTTTTCATTCACTACAGCCAGAACAATCAAAATAATACTCGAACCTACTGCAACCCAACCAAACAAGGGATGAAATAAAAACATAACAGCAATATAGATGGGTAACCATGGAGCGTCAAAGAAAGCAAACAGGCCGTTACCTGTCAAAAATTGCCGTAAATTGTTCAAATCGCTGATCGGCTGTGAACTACTGGCAATGCCACTGCTATTGAGACTATTGCGAAAAGTTGCATTAAACAGGCGTTCATTCAATAGTACTGCCAGATTGGCTCCTGCCTTGACTAAAATTTGAGAACGTACCCATTCAAGGATCCCCAAAGTCAATAACATCACCACGACAATCAATGTCAATAAAAGTAAAGTAGATTCACTACGACTGGTGACCACCCTGTCATAAACCTGCAACATATAAAGAGCAGGTACCAGCATAATCACATTAATAAATAAACTGAAGAAACCGGCGATGCTAAAATAACTACGACATGATTTTAAGGCTAATTGTAAATCAGTAAACTGATTTTTCTGTTTCATTTACTCTCTCAAAGCAACAGATAAATAAAATGGAAATTATAACAAATTAATACATCCAAGGCTACAGGACACGCTTTCTGTTTTAATTAATAGGCGTTTTTGTGAACAAAACCTTTAAACAGGGTTAACAGAATAATTTTGATATCCAGCCAGAGTGACCAATGTTCTATATAATAAAGATCATATTCCAGTCGTTTTTTAATGTCAGTATTACCTCGCCAGCCATTGACCTGAGCCCACCCAGTAATTCCAGCTTTAACCATGTGTTTTTTCATATAGCCAGGAATTTTATCCTTGAATTGTGCCACAAAATGTGGCCGCTCAGGACGTGGTCCGACAATAGACATATCGCCTTTTAGGACATTAATAAATTGGGGCAGTTCATCCAGACTGATTGAACGTAAAAACTGACCAAAACGAGTGGCACGTTGCTCACCAGCTTTTGCCCAAACCGGGCCGGAATATTTTTCTGCATCTATGGGCATACTGCGAAATTTCAGAATAGTAATTTCCTTGTTATTCCAGCCAATACGTTTTTGACGAAAAAAAACCGGACCTGGTGATGACAGTTTGACACCAATCATAATGAGTATAAATACAGGAGATATAAACAACAGGATAAGACTGGCAAACACTTTATCTTCAATATTTTTTATTACCCGATTAAAGCCGTCCATGGGACTGGATGCCACATTAATCACCGGCAGTCCAGCCACTTCGCTAAATGAATGATTAAGCAGGCTGAAACCAAAAATATCAGGGAAATAACGAATATCCACAGTGGTGTGACGTAAGTGGTTGATAATATGCTTAACTATAACTTCATCACTTAAGGGCATAGCAATCCAGACCTGATCAATGGACCTGGTTTCAACATATTCACAAATATCATCAATACCGCCCAAATGTTCAATCGGCATATTTGCAATAGGCTTATCTGAAAACACGCCGCACAGGTTAAAACCACAAGATTTTTCAGTCTGCAGGCGGTCAATTACTTCCAGTATAAAATCATCATTACCAACCATTACAACCTGACGCTGGTTAAAGCCCAGTTTACGCATTTGTCGCAAACCAGTACGTAAAATAATACGCACTGTCAAACTAAGAGCCAGACCACTTGCCCACCAAAGCAGAAACCAGCCCCGAGAGTAATTTTCACTGGTTTTGGTAATAACCGCAAGTAAAGCCAGGAGCATAAACAGAAGGCACCAAGAGAGGAATACCACTTTTAGCTCCTTGAGCAAAAACCGGCCTCGCCAGGGGGTGTATAGTCCCATGGATTGAAATACTATTATGGCACAGATCAGGCCAACCAGAATTCCTTGGGTATAAGCCCCGTATGGCTGCTCAATACCACCATAAAGGTAATAGGCTGCCCAAGAGGAAAACAGGACAATAAGAATATCAATAATTTTGAATAGCAGCTCAAAGAAAAATGCATGTTGTTTTAAAATACTTTGTTGTTTCATCTGGGAATTATTGATGCCTGTACTTCATTTAAACATTTTTTTATCGCACGAATGAAACGAGCATAACTGAATGATTCGCTGTGCTTGCGGATGATTTCAGGCAGAAAAAGCGCCTCATTTTTTTCAAACTCTTCTACGGCCTGATTCAGATCATCTATGGATGGCTGGTTATACAGAATACCGGTTACATTGTTGATTACAGAATCTTTTATGCCGCCACGATTCAGGGCAATTACCGGACGACCGCAGGCCATAACCTCCACAGGTATAATACCGAAGTCCTCCACCCCGGTATAAATTAATGCCCGACAATTCTGAAACAGCCGTATGATTTCCTGCTGACTAACTCTAGAACGAATGCTGATATTATCCCGAGCCTGCTGCTGTATGCACTGCTTCAGTTCACCCTCCCCTACCATAACGAGTGTTTTGCCGGACTGATTGAAAGCATGCAGTGCATCAAGAGGACGTTTGTATTGACAAAGCTCCCCTAGCCATAAGTAATAGTCCGCATCAGGTTCAGCTACAGGGCAGAAACGCTCAGTATCAACCGGTGGACAAATAACTCTGGCATCACGACGGTAATATTTTTTGATACGTTGAGCAACAAAACTGGAGTTAGCTATAAATTTATCGGTACGTAAGGCACTCTGACTATCCCAAAGACGTAAGTAATGTGCCATTATGGCAATGGGTATGCGTTTTAGCCAATGAGCATCACCCCAGTAGGTGTAGTACATATCCCAGATATAGCGCATAGGTGAATGCGTATAACAGATATGCAAGGCATCAGGTCGGGGAATAATTCCCTTTGCCGGCCCTGATTCACTGGAAATTATCAGATCGTATTCAGTTAAGTCTAGTGCTTCTAATGCCATGGGCATAAATGGCAGATAGTAGGGGTACCATTTATGAGCCCGTGGTAGTTTTTGTATAAAAGTAGTTTTGATCTGATGCCGTTTAAGTTTGTCTGAAACTGCATCCGGAACATAGACATGCGTGTATATGTCAGCCTGAGGAAATATATCACAAATTGCTTCAAGGACTTTTTCACCTCCGCGCATGCCCGTCAGCCAGTAATGCACAATGGCAACTTTCAATTGTGATATCTCTGCTATTACCTCCATTTGTTACACACACATCTCAGTTTTTAATAAGGATGCAAGTTTATTGAGCAGCTTTAACAATGTCAAGAGTGCTACACTTGGATGTAGTTCAGGGCTGGATCATACTTTGCTCAAAAAGCAACCAGAAATTAAATTGAACTAATTTGAAAGATGAGGCTCAGAGCTTTAAAGTAAGCATTTGGAGACTCTGATGAACTTTGACCCTCATTTTAAATCA
>JANELJ010000060.1 GCA_024511395.1 Gammaproteobacteria bacterium
GAATTAGCCATTTGCTGCAGGGTGATCAACAGAAAATTATATTTTCTGGCTGGGTCGGCCTGTTGAATTTGCTGGGCAAGGTGTATTAAGCAGGACTGGGTGAAATTGATTTCAGTACCGGGATCAGCACTGGTGTTTAGGCAGAAGGTAAGGAAAAGCAGCAGCAAACCACCGTTGAAGTTGAAAATGGCACACTTACATCCCTCTTTTTTAAAGGGGGACATAGGGGGTTTAAGTGATTCTGGTTTCTTAGTCGCAACCCCCTCAATCCCCCTTCTGAAGAAGGAGGAAGTAATAAAGCACACAAATACCAGAATATTAAGTTGGCTCATTCCTGATTAAACAGTGCAAGCATCTGTTCTTCATTCCAGACTTCAATGCCCAGTTCCTGTGCTTTGGTCAGTTTGGAACCGGCTTTTTCGCCTGCTATGACAATATCCGTATTTTTAGACACACTGCCGCTGACCTTTGCCCCCAGTTCTCTCAAACGGGCTTTGGCATCATTACGGGCCATTGTGGACAGAGAACCCGTAAGCACCACGGTTTTACCGGCTAGCAGTAATTCAGTTTCATCTTTGCTGACAATTTCAGGCCAGTGAATGCCGGCATCCAGTAATTTTTTTAACACTTCCTGGTTATGCGCCTGCTCAAAAAAAGTGATAATATGGTGAGCGACAACTGGGCCGACATCCGGAACTTCCTGCAGATCTTCCTGACTGGCCGATTCGATAGCCTCGAGGCTTTTATAGTGATTAGCTAGTGCCAGAGCCGTAGCTTCTCCTACTTCTCTTATACCAAGCGCATAAATAAAGCGCGGTAAGGTTGTGAATTTACTTTTATTAATGGCCTCTATCAGGTTCAGTGCCGATTTGTCACCCATGCGATCCAGTGCACTGACCTGTTTAACAGTTAACTGGTATAAATCCGAAACATCATTTATAAGACCGGCATCCACCATCTGCTCCACCAGTTTATCTCCAAGCCCATCGATATCCATGGCTTTACGGGAAGCAAAATATTTAATAGCTTCCTTGCGCTGGGCCGGGCAGTACAGGCCGCAGGTACAACGAGACTTGGCTTCACCATCCACCCGTTCCGCCACGCTGCCGCATACCGGACAATGATCAGGCATTTTATAAGGCTGAGTATTTTCCGGCCGTCTGGATAGCACTGGCCCCACAACCTCAGGGATCACATCACCGGCACGGCGGACAATAACAGTATCGCCGACCCTGACATCCTTGCGATCAATTTCATCCTGGTTATGCAGGGTTGCATTGGTCACGGTAACGCCGCCAACAAACACTGGTTCAAGACGTGCCACCGGAGTTAAGGCTCCGGTGCGCCCCACCTGAACATCAATGGCCAGCAGTTTAGTCATGGCCTCTTCTGCCGGGAATTTATAGGCAATGGCCCATCGGGGTGCCCGGGAGATAAAACCAGCTTTCTGCTGCTGGACGATACTGTCCACCTTGAACACCACCCCGTCAATTTCATAAGGCAGATCAGGCCGGCGTTTTAATATATCCTGATAGTAGTCCAGACACTGCTGGTAGTTATCCAGGCGTTTGACTTCCGGGCTTACCGCCAGTCCCCAGTGCTGTAACTGTTTTAGAATTTCGTTATGGGTTTGTTTAATGGACTGTTCGGGATGTTCACCCTTTACCACCCCTAGGGCATAGCAGAACATATCCAGAGGCCGGGTAGCCGTTACTTTGGAGTTCAGTTGTCTAAGACTGCCGGCAGCAGCATTTCTGGGATTGGCAAAGGGTTTTTCGTCCTTTTCTATCTGTACCCGGTTAAGCTTTTCAAAACCCGCTTTGGGCATAAAGACTTCACCCCTGACCTCCAGTATCTCCGGATAGTCATTGCCGCTCAGTTTGAGTGGAACGGTCTGAATAGTGCGAACATTCTGGGTAACGTCTTCACCGGTATAGCCGTCACCGCGGGTTGCAGCCTGAACCAGTATGCCGTTTTCATAACGCAAACTGATGGCCAAACCATCGAGTTTGGGTTCAGCCACAATATTAAAGACTTCATGATCCAGTAATTCATCAATGCGTTTGGCAAAATCGTGGATTTCTTCTTCACTAAAAGCATTTGACAGGGAAAGCATAGGGATCTCATGGGTCACCTGTTTAAAGTACTCCAGAACCTTGCCCCCGACCCGCTGGGTGGGAGAATCGAGAGTAATTAATTCAGGGTGCTGCTGCTCAAGGTGCTCAAGGCGACAAAACAGTTTATCATACTCGGCATCCGGTATTTCAGGATCATCCAGAACATAGTAACGGTGAGCATGGTAGTTTAACTGTTCTTTTAAGGACTGTATTTCCTGTGCAATTTCTGTGGGCGTGTTTTGCTTTGACATATTTTAGATATTTAACGGCCTAATGAGCCATACCCGCCAGTCGTTCTGCCTTGGCAATTTCAAAATTCAGCTTGCGGATCTGTTCTTTTTTATAGCTGATGGCCTGGCGGGTTAACTGGCTGCGTGTTTCATCGCATAATTCACCCGCTAATTCATCGGCCAGCTTGCGGGCAATTTCCAGCAGCTTTTCATAGGCCTGATAATTATCTGTTTTTGCTGGCAGACGCATAAACAGTGAGATCCCTGGTGTACTAAAGTTTTCCGCTGCGGCAGGGGCGCGATCAAAAGTACCCGGTTCAACAATATTAGCGACACTGAATAATGCATAGGTGTTGTGATTATTATCCCCGGGATAATGATAAATATTCATTTCACCGAACTGCAGTCCAGCTCCTTCCAGGGCACGATACAGTTCAATACCGCTAAAATATTTATCCTTTGCCAGGATACTATGGGAAATAATTAAATCATCAACCCCTTCAGGCAAAGACACCGGCATAATTTTAATGGTCTGCTGTGGCTGTTTCGGCTCACTGACTGCAGCAGATTCGGGTTGTTCAATGGTTTGAATTATATTTTCGCTAGTGGTTATTTCGGCAGATGATTCCGTTATTTTCTGCTCAGGTTCGGGGGTGGCTTCAGCAGGTGATGCTGTGTTTTCACTCTGCTCATTGTGCTCAGCCGAAACCTGATTTTTATGGGCAGCAAAGGTATCAGTCTGGGTTTTAAATGACGGGGTTGTATTAGCATGAGAGCTATTCTGACTGATAACACGCTTGGTATTGATATAAACACCATCAACCAGTTCCCGCTCGTCTTCTTTGTTTAGAGCGCTATTATGGGCTATTGAATCATTGCTCAGATTGACCTGCTCAATATCAAAATTATCATTTCGACTGGCAGAAAAAGAACCCGGCAGTTCAGTATCATCTACTGTCTGATCACTGTGATCTTTTAATAACACATCATCAATATTATGTGCATGATTATTAAAACTTTCTATTTCATCATTAATTTTTTTATGATGTTTATAATAAGTAAACATGGCCACCAGCAACACTACGCCGATACCCGCAATAATCAGTAAAAATGTAAGTTTGTCCATAGCCCTTTTATCAATTCCTAACTTTCCACCATTTCCACGGCTTCGTTGATATCCACATCCACAATTCGGGAAACACCAGGCTCCTTCATTGTAACACCGCAGAGATGATCGGACATCTCCATGGTGGTTTTATTGTGCGTAATATAAATAAACTGCACCTGTTCAGACATTTCTTTTACCATGGCACAGAAACGCCCGACATTGGCCTCATCCAGCGGTGCATCCACTTCATCCAGCATACAGAACGGTGCAGGATTCAGTTCAAAAATGGCAAATACCAGAGCCACTGCTGTCATGGCTTTTTCACCGCCGGAAAGCAGGTGAATGGTGCTGTTTCGTTTACCGGGTGGACGCGCCATAATGGTCACACCGGTATTCAGCAGATCATCTCCGGTAAGGTCCAGATAGGCATGACCGCCGCCAAACAGTTTTGGAAACAGGCGCTGAACACCGGCATTGATCTTGTCAAAGGTTTCCCGGAAACGGGTACGGGTTTCCCGATCAATTTTAGCAATGGCGCCTTCAAGGGTTTTCAGAGATTTAAGCAAATCTTCATTCTGGGCATCCAGATAGGTTTTACGTTCCGACTGTTCCTTATACTCATCAATAGCCGCCAGGTTAATAGAACCCAGCCGCTGGATTTTCTGGGCCAGGGCATCCACTTCTGATTTCCACAGAGCTTCACTGGCTTCCTGGGGCATACCCATAAAGAGTTCTTCAAGGAAAAAACCTGATTCATCCACCTGCTCTTTTAGAGTCTGTCTGCGTACTGTAAGTTCCTGTGAGGACAGGCGAATGCTTTCCAGCTCCGAACGCAGCTGCTGCAGATTATTTTCCACCTGAGCACGTTTATGATCGTATTCTCTTAAGGTATGTTCCAGTTCTTCTACTTTCTGACGAGCCTGAGAAAGCTGCTCTTCAACTTCCACCCGTGCTTCCAGGTGTGATTCCAATTCCTCATTAAGCTGCTGAACCGGATCATCATCGTGTTGAATAAGTTCTTTTAACTGTTCTCTGCGATGGGACAGTTGTTCCAGCTGTGACCGCAGACGCACCAGCGCCTGTTCAATGGAGGACAGTTCGGTTTTAATGCCGCGCAGACGTATTTCCAGGGCATGGGAATTTTCCCGATCTTCCCTGGCTTTTATGCGAATCTCTTCGAGCTGTTCACGATAAGATTCCCGTTCCTCAGTAAGCTGATCACGCTGCATGGCAAATTCATCTATCTGTTCCAGAGCAATGTGCAGCCGTTCAGTAGCTTCTTCAATCAGCTGTTTATGTTCTTCTATTTGCTGTTCAATCTCAGCAATTTCTTCCTGTACCCGGTTCTGACGATTGTGCATCTGTTCCAGGCGTGACTGTTTACTGCTGTACTGGGAACGCAGCTCTGACAGGGTGCGGTTGTGCAGATTGAATTCTTTCTGCCGGTTTTCACGGTTGTGTTCAATCTCGCGCAGATACGCCCGGCCCTGCTCGATCTTTTCACTCAGTTCGTCTACTAATTGCTGGGCCTCTTCCAGTTCAGTATCCAGCTGTTTCAGTTCCTGCTCCCTGGCCAGAACACCACCCTTGTGATCGCTGTCCCGAATAATACGGATCCAGTTTACGCCCAGCCAAATCCCGTCACGGGTAATAATGGACTGTCCTGCAGTCAGTTGTTGCTGTTTTTCCAGGGCAGTGGCTAAATCTTCTGCGGCAAATACACCCCGGGTCAGATCGGCCACCATGGCGGCATGAGATCCGCTGATAAACTGCTGCAGCAGGGGCAGCTCAATAGTGGATGACGGGGTTTCTGCTTCTGCTGCCCTGGTTTCAATCAGAGCCAGGGAGGATTGTTCCAGTTCGGCCAGATATTGTCCCAGAGGTTCTATATTTTCCAGACAGGTGGCTTCCAGGTAGTCGCCCAACACACATTCAACCGCCGTATTCCAGTTATCCAGAACACTGATCTGCTCGGCCAGACGGGGACGGTCAATGATCTGATGGCGTTCAAGCCACTGCTTGAGCGGTTTATCATTTTTACCCAGAGCCGCCTGTTGCAGGGCTTCCAGTGAGGCTTTTCGGCCTTTTAGTGACTGCAGATGGCTGCGCTGTTTATCCAGCTCATTAGTTAACTGATAATTTTCATCTCGCTGGGTCTGTATGACTTCACGTTCATGATCCAGCTGTTCCTGCAAGGTTTGAGTGACTTCTTCAGAACTGGCCAGCTCCGTCTCAAGATGGGTAAGTGCCTCTTCAATCTGCGTAGTGGAGAAATGATTCAATTCCTCCTGCAGTTTTTCTATACGACGTTCCTGATTCAGTATGTTCTGTTCCAGCTGGCTGATTTTAGTGCGTTCAATCTGCGCGGTCTGGGAAGGTTCCTGAGCCTTCTGATTAAATTCATCCCAGCGAATCTGCCAGTCCTGCATGGCGGATTCATGTTCCTGCAGCATGGCGGCAGACTGTTCTTCCAGTTCCCGTGCCTGTTCAAATTCCGGTTCAATCTCGGTTAACTGGCTCTGTAATAACTGGTATTTTTCTTCGTCTTCCTGCAGATGCAGATAGACATCCTGATAAGCGTGTTCAGCCTGCTCCAGATCATCCTGATACTGCTGGGATTTTTCCCGAGCATGGGTAATAGCCTGTTCAACGCGCGCTATTTCCGCACCAATACGATAAAAATCACCCTGCACAGTATTAAAGGCTTCATTGGCATCAATATGTTCTTCACGGCTCTGTTCAATACCCGCCTCAATCTGGCGCAGTTCAGCCATTAACTGTTCAAGGACCGTTTCTTTTTCCCTGATCTGGCTGTCCTGCTGCTGAGCTTTTTTATCAATAGCGTCCCAGCGCAGTGCCTGCAGCTGGGCTTTTTTCAGCCGTTCTTCTTTTTTCAGTTCGGTATAACATTCTGCGGTGCGGGCCTGACGGTTTAAGTGCGCCAGTTGTTTATCCAGCTCTGCGCGAATATCATCCAGACGTTCCAGGTTCTCACGGGTATGACGGATACGGTTTTCTGTTTCCCGGCGGCGTTCCTTGTATCTGGAAATGCCTGCCGCCTCTTCGATATAAACCCGCAGCTCTTCAGGCTTGGACTCAATCAGCCTAGAGATCATGCCCTGTTCGATAATAGAGTAACTTCTGGGACCCAGACCGGTACCCAGAAACAGATCGGTGACATCCCGCCGGCGACAGCGGACATTATTGAGAAAGTACTGGGACTGGGCATCACGGTTTACGGTACGTTTAACGGAAATTTCATTGTATTTTGCATATTCACCGGTGATGGTGCCGTCAGAATTATCAAAAATGAGCTCAACGGTACACTGCCCTACCGGTTTACGCCCTGATGAACCATTAAAAATAACATCGGTCATTGATTCCCCACGCAGATTCTTGGCAGAACTTTCACCCATTACCCAGCGTACCGCATCAATGGTATTGGACTTACCACAGCCATTGGGTCCAAGGATACTAACCAGATCACTTGGAAAGGAGAGTACAGTGGAATCAACGAAAGATTTAAAACCGACGAGTTTGATTTTGCTTAAACGCATTCCATTCTTTTATTTAGAGGTTTAATTAATTCCCAAATTTTACCTAATAGTGTAAAATTTGCCTAATCTTTTTTAACTTTCAGGAATAGCCTACATGTCGACCAGACCCAGTAAAGACTTAGAAACCTTTGACAACCCAACCCCTGAGCGAGATTACACCATCCGCATCAAGGTGCCGGAATTTACCTGTTTATGCCCGAAAACCGGCCAGCCTGATTTTGCGACCATTAATATCGAATATATTGCCGATCAGAAGTGTGTTGAGCTTAAATCTTTAAAGCTTTATATGTGGTCATTTCGTGATGAAGGGGCTTTTCATGAAAAAGTCACCAATGATATGCTCAGTGATCTAGTCAATGCTACAGCTCCCCGCTTTATGCGCATAAAAGCCGAGTTTTATGTCCGCGGCGGCATCTATACCACCGTGATCGCCGAACACCGTGCCGATAACTGGACACCACCTGTTCCCGTTCACCTGCCCTGAACCAGACCGACTGGTTATCCGGTCGGCTCATGGAAAACTTCGGCCACAGTGATCCTAATAATGCACTTAAAATGGGCTACGATGCCTATCAGAACGACTGGCCACTTTGGCTCAAAGATTTATTGAAGCAGCAGTCAGTACCCACTAATATACTGCCCAAGGTATATTTACCCAGTGAGATTATAGGCCGGATCAGTCCTCAATGGGCTGAAGAATTCGGCTTTAGCCCTGAGCTTGCAGTCTGTGCCGGAACCACTGACAGCACCGCCGCCATTCTGGCAACGGGAATTCAGAATACCGGAGAAGCGGTGACTTCTCTTGGCTCCACCCTGGTAATGAAAATCATTGCTGATAACCCTGTTTTTAATTCCCGCTACGGTGTCTACAGCCAGCCTTATGGTGACCGCTGGCTGGTTGGGGGCAGCTCTAGCTCTGGCGGTGCAGTACTTAAATCCTTATTCTGCCCCGGAGAAATTTCAGATTATAGCGAGCGCTTACTGGAAAAAATTCAACAGGGTAAGTTTAAGTTTTCAAACCTGAATTATTATCCTCTGCTCATGCCAAGAGAGCATTTTCCGGTACAGGATCCACAGTTACAGCCAGTGTTAATCCCAAGGCCGGCCGATGATCTGGATTTTTTTCAGGCCATTCTAGAAGGTATGGCCGATCTTAAGGCCCGAGCCTATGCCCTGCTGCTTGAATTAGGAGCACCTTATCCCAAACTGGTATACAGTATTGGCGGCGGCGCGTATAATCGGGCCTGGCAATATATTCGGGAACAGAAAATCGGTGTCCCCGTACAACTGGCCCTGCAACAGGAAGCCGCTGCAGGAGCCGCTTTGCTGGCGGGCCGACACTTTATAAATCAATAACTTTTTTTAACTCATAAAAAGATAAGGAATTTTTATGGCACTATCCAATAACCCGGTCACCGGGATCAGCTACCTGTTCAGGGCATTGCCTTTATTAACCCGCCCCGGTATTAAAGCCTTCGTCCTTATTCCTTTATTAATCAATATCGTGATTTTTTCTATTGGCATCTATTTCGGCTTCAGTTATTTTGAAGAATATATGGAGCGGTTACTGCGTACCTCAGGTATGTGGTCCTGGGTAGTGGCAATCGTTGAGTTTATTAAACCTCTGCTGTATATTTTATTCAGTTTAACTCTGCTGGTCCTTATTTTTTACACATTTTCCATTCTGGCCAATATTATTGCCGCCCCTTTTAACGGACTGCTGGCTGAAGCGACAGAGAAATATCTGACCGGCAAACCTCCACTGGATGAAGAAGGCGGTTTTAAGCAGATGATGAAGGAACTGGTGCCCACACTATTAATGGAGGTTCGTAAACTCATTTATATGCTGTTATGGTCTATCCCCTTTCTGATCCTATTATTTATGATCCCCATTATTGGTCCATTACTCTGGTTTCTGTTCACAGCCTGGATGATGTCTCTGCAGTACCTGGATTACCCTATGGGGAATCACAAGGTTAAATTTTCTGAGCAGCGCCGTCTGCAGAGAAAAAATCGCTTATTTTCACTTGGCTTTGGCGGTGTGACCATGGGTGCATCCATGATACCTTTAGTTAATTTTATTGTAATGCCCACAGCCGTTATCGCAGCCACCATGATCTGGGTTGAACAGTATTCAGATAATCAGTCGTAACCGCTAAGCAAATGGCCTGTGACCACGACTTATCGGATCACAGGTGCATATTCTGGCCGATCATGAACACTGTTTCTGATTTATCGTGAACACTGTTTCTGAACCATCGTGAACACTTTTACTGTTTTTCCAGAATCAGTGTTCACGATAAATCAGAATCCTTTCCCACACATTGATATTCAATAACTGCTAACCTTCCTGATTTTTTATTAGGGAATGGTTATGCCAACAAAGAGACTATCAATGCGACAATTACGAACAATATTAAGGCTCAGACTGCAA
>JANELJ010000279.1 GCA_024511395.1 Gammaproteobacteria bacterium
TACGCGTATTTCCATTAGGGCACGGAGCATTTGTATTCTCCACTTAGAGGCCGGATATAAGAATGCAACTTTATCATCCATGAGTACCGTGGTATCACTTGCATACGTGGGGCGAACCATATAAGTTACGAAAAACATTATAAAGATTCTTGCCTTACTATTCAAAAGAACGGCTCTGTGTTTCCCCTCGTTCCACTGCTCCAGTGCGTGAACCAGAAAAAACGGATTGTAGCGTTTTATTTAATCCAGTTATGTCAGTGGAATCCTATATTATTTTAAGGTACTATTAACAACCAACTTTATTTCAAACAAAGGATTGTAGAAATGAATACCACAGATACTATCCGCTTTAATGCCCACGAAGCAAAACTCAATTTCTCTGCACTCATTAACCGTCTTGCCAACGGCAAAGAAGTCATTATCACCCGTTCAGGCCGGGACTTTGCCCACATCAGTCCCATCAGGGAAACCCCAAACAAACGCCTCTCCGGAAGGGATCGCAACTCCGTCTGGGTGGCAGATGATTTTAATGCCCCCCTACCCCCGGATTTACAGAAATTCTTCGAATAAATCTCCCACACTTAACACTTATATTATCATGGAAGAAACCTACCTTATCGACACCCACTGTTGGTTAAACTGGCATATTAATCCTAACAGGTTAAGCATGGAACAGTTTCAGGTAATGGAAGATGTGGAAAATGATATTTATTTCTCAATGGTCAGTGCTTGGGAAATTAATATTAAATACCGCCTGGAACAGATTAAGCTGCCTTCCCTGCCATTTCGTTATATTCCAGATCGGATCAATAAAGACGGCTTAAAAGTATTAGCATTTTCCCTGGGACATTCCCTAAGAATAGAAAATCTGCCGCCGCATCATAATGATCCCTTTGACCGTTTAATTATTGCCCAGGCCCAGATTGGGGATATAACTATATTGACCAATGATAAACGCTTTGAACTGTATGATGTGAAGGTTATTACATAGACAGATACATTCCTGGTTCTCCATACCAGTAACCATTACAGTTTTCATCCCGGGCATAACCGGCTGTTATTCCTTCTTTTCCTTTAAGCGCATTATGGTAAGCCTGGATAACCTCCGGCATTTGCATGTCCTGAGGACTCAGACGAACAATATCCACGCCCATGGACTGCATTTCCGGCATTGCATCCAGTAAATCATTGCGCTGGCCTGACATGGTCTGTATGCCGTTTAAGGTAAACAGACTTTGCTCTTCCTGGCTTTTAACCTGCAGACCATCCGGGTATTCCAGGCATTTCAGATCACACTGATCCTTGGGAAGATTATGTGCCCGTGCGGTAAAACAGCGAGCAGATAAAGCCAGCGGCATATGACCATAACTGAATACCTCAGTTTCCAGCTTATCTGCCAGATTAGATGCTTTCAGTTCCTGTAGAATTTCCTTTAGTGTGTTTCTGGAAAGCTCTACCGGCATAACCCAGCGTCTCAATCCCTGCTCGTGCAGCAGACTTAATGTCCGGGTATTATAAATATTGATGGTTGGCCCAGTACTGAACAGGACATGCTGTTCTGAAAGCAGGTGAACTGCGGCCATATCATTGGCTTCCACACTGAACTCGCCATTATTGCAGTAACGGCGCAGGGTTTTAAGCTCCGACTCAGCTTCAATAAGCGACAGGGTTGATAATACGATTTCAGTATCCGGTGACTGCTGTTTTAACGTCCGTGCCAGTTCCAGCCACTGTTCAAAATTCAATGAACGGCGTTTGGAGCAGACCGTCTCTCCCAAGTAAATAATATCGACCGGCTGTTCCAACATGGACTGGTAAAATGCCTGGATATCATCAAAAGACCAGAAATACAATAACGGCCCTAAGGATAATTTCATAGTGATAGTCCTCTTACTGCCAGGGCCGGCTATAGGCGCCCAGCGTGGTCTGAGAACCTTCTGATACCTTGTTCAGCGATGCAGACCAGTTTTCCTGCGCAATATAATGCTCAGGATCGGCATAATACTGATCAATGGCCTGCCGCCAGACCCGAGTTACCTGCTGGGTATAGGCAGGACTGCGTTGCCGGCCTTCAATTTTTATAGCCTTAATGCCGATGTTATCCAGTTCAGGTAATATGGCGATGGTATTTAAGCTGGTGGGTTCTTCCAAAACATGAAAGGTATTTACACCAATACTGAAACGCCCCTTGCACAGGGTAGGATAGCCGGCATTTTCATTGTCCTCATAACGATCAATGAGGACATTGTTCAGACGGGATTCCAGCCCCTGACTGGTTTGTTCCCAGCGAACCGATTTCGCCGGGGAACAGGCACCGCAGGTATTGGGCGACTCACCGGTGACATAGGATGATAAATGACAACGCCCTTCAGCCATAATGCATAAACTGCCAAAACCGAATACTTCCAGTTCCACAGGGGATTTTTCTGCCAGCTGAGCCACTTGGGCAACCGACAATACCCGGGGCAGCACGGCCCGTTTAATACCAAAGTTTTTCTGGTAATAGTTTAAGGATTCATAAGAGGTTGCCGAGCCCTGCACAGACAGGTGACGGGAAAGTTCCGGCCAGGTCTGGGTGGCATAGTCCAGCACCCCGATATCCGCCACAATTAAGGCATCCACACCCAGTGTGGCCGCCAGATCCACCGCTTTTTTCCAGCGCGACCAGCCGGATGGCTGGGGATAGGTATTAATGGCTACAAAGACTTTGGTACCGCGCTGATGTGCATAATCTATGGCTTTGGGCAGATTTTTTTCATTAAAATTAAGCCCTGCAAAGTGGCGGGCATTGGTATCATCTTTAAAACCAATATAGACGGCATTGGCACCATTGTTTACCGCTTCTTTTAAGGCAGGGAAATTTCCTGCGGGACAGACCAGTTCAATCATAGGTTTTAGGTTTTAGGTTTTAGGTTTTAGGTTTTAGGTTTTAGG
>JANELJ010000280.1 GCA_024511395.1 Gammaproteobacteria bacterium
TGAACGACAACTGCCCAACTATTCTGTTGATATTCAGTCTCTGTTTGAAGTAGCTCTAAAACAGGCTCAGAAACTGATTGAGCAGGAGCAGCACAGTAAGAACAAGCTTTACAGTTTACAGCCGTACAACCGGAACAATGCTTTGTTGACCGGGGTTATCGTGGACATGAGGTAAAAGATACGAAAGTTTTTATCTCAGGTCAGAAGCAAGGCGTTACCCGAAGTATTAAAAAGGCATTAAAACGGCGCAGTGCGATTGAGCCTGAAATCGGTCATATGAAAAATGATGGTCGTTTAGACCGCTGCTACCTCAAAGGTGCAGTCGGTGATGCCATTAATATGGTTATGGTAGCCGCTGGACATAACTTAAGAAAGAGCCTCAATAAGCTCCGGCTTTTGTGGCTCAAAATTATTTCCGGTTTGATGGGATATTTTATCAAACCAGAACAATCAGCCGCTTTAAACCTGGCTTGATGTCAGGCTTAAAACGGTATTATTCAGGTTGAACTATCTAGACTTTAGTCATCATTCTAATAAAGCTAAATCTAAAAAAAGTAAAGGCATTATTTTAGAAAACCCCAGAAAAAGAATGCACATTGGTGATCTGCTTGTCGAACATAAACTGATTTCTGAGGGCCAGCTGGATGTTCCCTATGTCGATTTAAAACAGTACAGGTATCAGCAAGAAGTGGTACATCTGCTGCCGGAAACCCTGGCACGCCGATATCGGGCCATTGTCCTGGCTGACAGAAAAAACTTGAATGATCTGTAGCACCTGAGGACAGTTACATTCAAACAGGCTGAAATAGTAGCATAAAACTTACACCAATTCGAGAACAACCACTTGGAAAATCCTTCTGTTCAGGAAACTGATAAGCTTCTTGCCAGTGAAAACAACATTTTATCTGAACTTGACAAAATCAAGAAACAATTTTTTGAAAGCTCCCAGTTTTTGAAGATTCTGCTTGATACCATTCCCAGTCCTGTTTTTTATAAAGATAGCAATGGCATATATCGAAATTGCAATGATGCCTTCAGCGATATGATTCTGGGGATCCACAAGGAAAAAATTATCAATAAATCATTACTGGATTTACCCGATGAAATCCCTCCTGAACTGGCAGACATCTATATTGCATATGCAGGCCGATCAGAAATTGTTCGATAATCCCGGCAAACAGGAATACAAGGCCACCGTCAATTGTGCTGACGGTAAACAGCGTACTTTTATGTTCTATAAATCTACCGTTGCAAACGAGGCCGGAGTGGTTATTGGTCTGGTAGGTATTATGCTGGATATCAGCCAGCTGGAAGAAAAACATCAGCACCTGGAATTACTCTCCCTGACCGATGCCCTGACCGGGTTATTTAATCGAAGAAAATTTGATACCGTTTTTTCACAGTTGCTATTATCCAATGTAAATAAACAGTCATTGCTGAATTTTGCCATAATCGATATCGATGATTTTAAAACCTATAATGATAATTATGGTCATACACAGGGGGACCTGATTTTAAAATCTGTTGCAGATATCATTCAGAACCGCTTAAAACATTCCAGTGATTATACTTTTCGTTTAGGTGGAGAAGAATTCGGCATGCTGTTTTATTCTAATAACGAGACAGATGCACTACAGTTATGCAACCAGATAAGGGCAAAAATCGAGCAGTTATACAGCACAAAAGATAATCCGGGACTTGCAGCAGTTGTCACCATTTCCACAGGTTTATTAAGTATCAGTTCACATAATAATGAACCAGAATATATTTATCATGAAGCCGATAAATTACTTTATCAGGCTAAAAGTGCCGGTAAAAATATCATAATCAGTAAAATGCTTTAATTTTCCAGGGCGTTAGAACAATCTACTGCTTCACCTGTTTATTAAACTGTTCTAACTCTTCATGCGTTAACTGACCGCTGTGAGACAGACGTTTTTGACAGGGCACAAAAAAATAGCTTCTTGGCAACTCACCATACCAGTGCGGATCAATACTATAGTCCAGCGTACGCCGGGATTCTGAAGCATAAATCCAGTGTTCCTGGTTATCCAGTTGTACTTCTCTGATAAACACCTGCACATTATTTATCTCACTGAGAGGATTGGTTGACACAAAAACCATTGACAAATTTTTATGCTGTTTAAGATATTGACCCAGAAACTTTAATTCTTCGTAGCATGGTGGACAGTCTATCGACCATAAAATAAGAATAAATGGTTTGTGACTTTTTTCCTCTGTAATTTTCTGATAACTGTTTTGATCAAAGATATTAATTGGCTCTTTTGCCTGAATGACTGTATAACATAACAGGCTGGAAAATAAGATACCCCCAATAACCAGAGATTTTATAGTCAGCAGATTATTTAACTTCATATAAGCGGTATCCATTTTCTTTAGTCTGCCATTGTATATAGACCTGTTCTTTATTATGAATTAAAAAAGGATGATCAGAGCCCTGCTCTGTCTGAGCCAGAGTTTTTTCATCACTCCAGGTTTGTCCGCGGTCAGTGGACATTTTTACCTTTAAACTATCTGCTTTACCATCAAATTCTTTCCATGTTATCCAGACTTTTTTTCCCAGTGCCAGGACATCAGCATGAGAAGCTCCTTTATTATAATCTCCAATAGAAAGCGGTTTGTGACCAATGAATTTATAGGGCAGGTTTGGATCAATAATTCTGGAATAAAAAATTCCGTGTCTGTCTGGCGCATTATTAAACCAGACCAGATGATAATCTGAATATTTTGCATCTTCAGTTCTGGTAACAGAGATAGCCGGACCATGATGCGGACAAGCATCTATTTGCCAGTTATCATAGCTGGCACGAATTACTTTTCCGAGTTTATCCTTATCAATAAATTTTACCAGAGCATGATCACGGGTATTGGTATTATAAATATTACGCCACATAATAA
>JANELJ010000061.1 GCA_024511395.1 Gammaproteobacteria bacterium
GCATCCTGAACAGGTCTTCCTGAGGTATTTTTGGCTGTTTCTTTGGCTTCATTCTGGTCTGGAAATTTGCAAGGTAATAAGGCTTATTTTACCAAAAACCTGCAAATTTAACACCCATAATCAAGCAATATTTCCTTATAAATCAATGCTATATATTTTATTCAGGGTGGACTAAATAAGTATTCCACAATTCCCTCTCCCTCCGAGAGAGGGTTAGGGTGAGGGAAAAAAGGCAAAAACAGGAAAATAAAAAACTACTTCAAAGTAATTTTCGCCTTAGCATTTAAATCATTCAGATACTGATTTAACTTTTCCTTAATCAGGATTTTCTCAATCTCTGCTTTCACACTCTCCAGTGGTGGAGGCGTAGTCTTACGCTCATCATCAAGAATAATGACATGCCAGCCAAACTGAGACTGAACTGGTTTTTTGGATAGTTCACCTTTTTTCAGGTCCGCTACGGCTTTAGCAAAGGGCTGAACCATATCTTTTTCACTAAACCAGCCTAAATCTCCGCCCTTGCTGCCGGAGCCGGTATCTGTTGATTTTTCTTTGGCCAGTTTGGAGAAGTCAGCACCGTTTTCAATCTGGCTGATAAGCACTACTGCTTCGGCTTCCGTTTTAACCAGAATATGACGGGCCTTGTATTCTTTGGTGGTGTTCTGTAAGACGTTTTTGTCGTAGAACGTTTTAATCTCTGTATCGCTGACCTTAAAGCTTTCTGCAATGGTTGCCAGATAATTGGCAGCAATATAACTGTCAATTAAAGCCTTAACCCGTGCAACTACCTCGGGCTTTTTATCAAAACCGGCTTTAATGGCTTCCTGCAGTACCAGCTGACGGTTAACTAGTGCCTCTGTTAACAGCTTTCTCTGTTCCGGGGTGATATTTTTATAATCCACCTTGCTCTGAGTTGCGGCTATTTCCAGCTGGTTTTCTGAAATATCCTCACCATTAACATTGGCTATAACTTTATCTTCTGCCAGCAGAGCTGAGGAACTGATTAGGAGGGCCGATAAGGCCAGACCTAAAGCCGTTTTTTTGAATACTGATTTTTTTGCTGTATTTCTTTTCATAATTGTTGAATTAGAACTAAAGATCATTTTATTTCATTCCTTGATAAGATTTTAAGAATTAGTTTTGGGTATCAGGGTAGCACTTTTTTAAAGGGTTTTACGATAACCTGGTCATAAACCCCGGCTTTAATATAGGGGTCGACATTGGCCCAGTTTCGGGCATCTTCCAGGGTATCGAACTCTGCAACCACCAGAGAGCCGGTAAAGCCGGCTTCGCCCGGATCATTGCTGTCAATGGCTGGATGCGGTCCGGCTAATACCAGACGGCCTTCGTTTTTTAAGGCTTCCAGTCGCTGCAGATGATCGGGCCGTGCAGCTAAACGTTTGTCCAGAGTGTTTTCAATATCACTGGCAATAATGGCATAAAGCATTAAGAGACTTCCTCATCTTCTGCGGGTTCATGAATAATATGGCGCTGCAGGTAAAAGATCTGAAAAATCATAAAGGCGAAAGTCAGTCCCAGCATGCCATAAAGTTTAAATTCCACCCAGAATTCCTGACGGACTTCTGCAGGTAAATCCAAGCCGTAAAAGAAGGCTACATAAATATTAATCAGGCCTGAAAAGAAGAAAAAGGCCACCCACATCATATTTAAACGCACCCAGATGTTATCGGGTAGGCTAATGGCATGATCCAGCTGACGCTGAATAATATTTTTATCTCCAATAAACTGACTGCTTAGTAATACCAGGCCAAATAACCAGTTGATCACCGTGACTTTCCATTTAATAAAGGTATCGTCATGAAACAACAGGGTCACACCGCCGAAAAGCAGGATAACCACCAGATTGATGATATGCTGATTTTCCAGTTTTTTATGCCTGAACCATTGTATGGCTGTATGAATTATGGTGGCGATAATGGCTGCTGTGGTGGCTGCATAAATATCATTACCGGTAAACTTATAGGTGGCAAAGAAGATAATAATTGGTAAAAAATCGTATAAAAACTTTAACATAAGTGTGCTTTTTCTTTGTGGTGGTCTGTTTTTTTAATGGAAATTATAAATTCGCTAAACGGCTATTTTGACATCTATGTAAATTAAGAACAACTTTTTAAATAATGGATGATTTTTAATCATTTTTAAACCGCTTTCTTTTTAAAATGAATATTTTGGACTCTAATATTAGAACAAAATTCAATAAAGAATAAAAATCAGCCTCAAAATAAGGTAAAATCAGCCTCTTTTTATAATAATATCCTGTAAAATGCAGATAGACCTTCATACTCATTCCACCGCATCTGATGGACGCTTGCCGCCTGATGAATTAGTCCAGCGTGCAGCACAGGCAGGGGTTGAAGTGCTGGCACTGACTGATCATGATGGCGTGGATGGTCTGCAAACAGCACGTCAGACGGCGCAGGCGCAAGGCATTCGTTTTATTAATGGTATTGAACTGTCAGTTACCTGGAATAAGCGCACGGTACATATTGTTGGACTCAATTTTGACCCGGACTACGGTCCTTTGCAAACAGGTATTGCTGCACTGCAGGATTTTCGAGAGCGTCGGGCACGGGAAATTGCGGATAAGCTGGACAAGGCCGGTATTCCCGGTGCTTATGAAGGCGCCCAGTCCTTTTCAGAAGGCCGGATGCTGGGGCGTATGCATTTTGCCAACTTTCTGGTGGAAAGAGGGCATTCCAAAAATATCCGTCATGTATTCAAGCATTACCTGGTAGCGAATAAGCCGGGTCATGTCAGCGGTGACTGGGCCAGTATGGAAGAGGCGGTTGGCTGGATAACTAGTGCCGGCGGCATTGCTGTTATTGCTCATCCGGCCCGTTATAAGCTGACCCGAACTAAATTACGTAAATTAATAAAGGACTTTATGACCGCCGGCGGTCAGGCCATAGAGGTGGTATCCGGCAGTCATGATGTTAACGAAGTCAAAACCATGGCGGCCCATGCCAGTGATTTTGATCTGTATGCATCAGCTGGATCGGATTTCCATGATCCGGATTTTCCCTGGATTAAACTGGGGCAGTTACCCCCTTTACCACGACAGTGCAAACCAGTGTGGGACTTATTTTTCTGAAAGATGTCCTTATAAATAATATATTAGCAAAAGCTATAAAGATAAAAGCCAAATGGAAGCAGTTAAATGAGCCAGTTTTTTCAAATTCATGAGCAGAATCCTCAGCATCGTCTAATCCATCAGTCGGTGGAGATCATTCGGCAGGGTGGGGTAGTGGTTTATCCAACTGACTCAGCCTATGCTATTGGCTGTCATATTGGTGATAAACAGGCTATGGACAAAATCCGGACTATCCGGCAACTGGATAAAAAACATAATTTTACCCTGGTCTGTCGGGATTTATCAGAAATCAGCACTTATGCCCAGATTGATAATACCCAGTACCGTCTGTTAAAAGCGCATACCCCAGGCCCTTATACCTTTATTTTAAAAGCCACCCGTGAAGTGCCCAAGCGGCTGATGCATGCCAAACGTAAAACCATTGGTATCCGTATTCCTGATAATATTATTACTCAGGCATTACTGGAAGATTTGGGTGAATCCTTAATGAGTTCGACTTTGATCCTACCCGGTGAAGAACTGCCCATGACTGATCCCTATGAAATACGCCGGGTACTGGAACACCAGCTGGATCTGATTATTGACGGCGGGTTCTGTGGTTTTGAGGCGACGACTGTGGTTGATTTTGAGGAAGAGGTTTCTTATGTGGTCAGAAAGGGGCTTGGTGATCCGGCTCCGTTTGAATAGTCAAAAACTTTTAACTTAAAAATGATATAATTACCCGGATGGACGCAACTACAATACAAAAAATTACAATCTGGATCCTGCCGTTATTATTTGCCGTGGCTCTGCATGAAGCAGCACATGCCTGGATAGCAGATAAAAAAGGGGATTCTACGGCCAGAATGTTAGGTCGCCTAACCTTTAATCCTATTAAACATATTGATCCAGTTGGTACCATTATAGTGCCTGTCCTGATGGTTGTACTGACAGGTTTTGCCTTTGGCTGGGCCAAGCCGGTACCGGTAGATGCCCGGAATCTGAGAAACCCTAAAAAAGACATGATGTGGGTGGCCGCTGCCGGGCCGGTCAGTAATTTTCTGCAGGCGCTGTTCTGGGCAGTCTTTTTAAATATATCGGTGATGTTTTTTGACGGGCGTTCTTCCATCAGCCTGTTCTTTTTATTAATGCCAATTGCCGGAATTACCATTAATATGATTCTGGGGGTGTTAAATTTATTACCCATTCCGCCACTGGATGGTGGACGTATTATGTCTGGACTGTTGTCACCCCGGGCTTCCATGCAGTACAGTAAGATTGAGCCCTATGGTTTCTTTATTATCATTGCTTTAATGATGACAGGTATTCTGTCTTATATTATTTTCCCGGTGATAGCCGTATTTTTAATGGTTTTGTCTTCTATTTCCGGTCTGGATATAGAAGTTTTCTACCGTCTTTTAAATGCCATTCAATAATTTTATTAAGTTTTTTATTTTATCATTCGTTAACCGTTAAAGAGTAACAGGAGTTTATTTTGGTCGTACCAATTCACCAGCAACGGGTTTTGTCCGGCATGAGGCCTACAGGGCAACTGCATCTGGGGCATTATCATGGGGTATTGAAAAACTGGATTAAGTTACAGCATGAATACGATTGTCTGTTTTTTGCTGCCGACTGGCATGCACTGACTACTCATTATGCTGAAACAGAAAATATAGAAGAAAATACCTGGGAAATGGTGATTGACTGGTTAGCGGCGGGAGTAAATCCAGGTTCGGCTAAAATTTTTATTCAGTCCCAGGTGCCGGAGCATGCTGAATTGCATCTGCTGCTTTCCATGATCACACCGCTGGGCTGGTTGGAGCGGGTGCCTTCCTTTAAGGAACAACAGCTTAAGCTAAAAGAAAAAGATCTGGCCACTTACGGCTTTCTGGGCTATCCGCTGCTGCAAAGTGCCGATATTCTGATTTACCGGGCTGGCTTGGTACCGGTGGGTGAAGATCAGGTAGCTCATGTGGAGCTAACCCGGGAAGTAGCCCGGCGTTTTAATCATATTTACGGCCGGGAGCCGGGCTTTGAAGAAAAAGCCGAGGCTTCTGTTAAAAAGATGGGGAAAAAACAGGCCAAACTGTATAACCAGCTGCGTAACCGATTCCAGGAGCAGGGTGATCATGAAGCCCTGCAGACGGCTCAGGCATTACTGGAAGGCCAGCAGAACCTGACCATGGGAGATCGGGAGCGTCTGTTTGGTTATTTGGAAGGTGCTGGAAAAATTATTCTGCCGGAACCCCAGGCCTTATTAACCCCGGCTTCTAAAATGCCGGGGCTGGATGGTCAGAAAATGTCCAAATCTTATGGCAATACCATTTCCCTGCGTGATGATATGGACATTATTGACCAGAAGCTGCGTAAAATGCCGACCGATACTAACCGGGTACGCCTGACTGATTCTGGTGATCCGGATAAATGTCCGGTCTGGCAGCTGCATGAAGTATACTCGGATGAAGAACGGAAAAACTGGGTGCAGGAAGGCTGTCGCAGTGCGGGTATCGGTTGCCTGGACTGTAAGCGTCCATTAATTAAAGCCATACAGGAAGAATTAAAGCCTATTCAGGAGCGGGCTAAAGAGTTCAGTGAAAACCGGGCGCTGGTCAGAAATATTGTGGCAGAAGGACGTGAGTTTGCCTCGGATCTGGCCAAAGCTACCCTGGACGAAGTGCGCCAAGCCATTGGCATACAGTACCGTTAGTTATATATCACGGATATGAAGCAGACTTCAGATAATTTGACTGATATTACAGAGACTTCAGAAGCTGTTGTAGAGTCTGCTGAACAGTCGGATGTGAAAGCTGTAAACCCACCAGATGAGCAATCTGTTCAGATAACTGATGGCGGACATCCCCAGCAGGAAGAAATGCCTTTTGCTTATGTGCAGGGGGCGCCTGTTACTGAACTGCCTAAAGATCTCTATATCCCGCCTGAAGCTCTGGAAGTGTTTCTGGAGGCCTTTGAAGGCCCGCTGGATCTGCTGCTTTATCTGATCAAACGCCAGAACCTGGATATCCTGGATATTCCCATTGCAGATATTACTGAGCAATACGTCAAGTACGTAGAAATGATGCACGACTTTCAGTTTGAACTGGCTTCAGAATACCTGGTTATGGCCGCTATGCTGGCTGAAATTAAATCAAGGATGCTGCTGCCCAGACCGGAAAATATAGAGGAAGAGGAGGCCGATCCCCGTGCTGAACTGATCCGCCGTCTGCAGGAATACGAACGCTTTAAAAAAGCCGCCATGGATATTGACGAATTACCGCGTATGGGGCGGGACGTCTTTCCGGTATCCTCTGAAATTAATTATTCTACGCCGAGTAAAGAGCCGGATGTCAGTATGAAAGAACTTATGTTGGCTCTGAAAGATGTGATGAAACGGGCAGAAATGTTTACCCATCATAATATTGAGCGTGAAACCCTGTCAGTTCGGGAACGTATGACCATTGTACTGGAAAAACTCAATCAGGACGGTTTTACCCGTTTTACTTCCCTGTTTACCTTTGAAGAAGGCCGCAGTGGTGTGGTTGTGACTTTTCTTGCTATACTGGAACTCAGCAAACAGCGTATGCTGGAAATTGTTCAGACGGATACTTATGGTGCCATTCATATAAAACCGCTATCACCGGATTCAACAGAAAATTCTGATTCCGGATTATAAGCTTGTAAAGGGATTAAAGGCTGTCGTTAATCCCTTTTCAAGCACTTTCAATATCTTCAAAAATCTGAAATTCCCAGTGGGCATTAATACTGTTTGCCAGTTCCCTGAATTGGTGGCATAACTTGATAATATCCGAATCTCTGGCCACCAGAGCCACTTTAAGTTCTCTTAAATATCTGGTGGCTCCGGTTGTTATGGTCACAGGATAATCAATATAGTCTTCTGTTAAAAGATTGCCGTTAACACCTGAGTAATCACCGATAATATATTTAACGTTGTCAATTCTAGGGTCACCAAAAAGTTTATGCAGCCCTTCAGTATGGAGGGCCTCTGTAAACGGCCTGGAATACTGAGATAAAACCCCCTTCTTTTCCCAGGTAAGTTGATGTGGCATAAAATGTGTCCTGACTGCAATGATACTTATAGTATATCGATAAAACCAGAAAAGAGTATCAGCGGTATCCTACCCGGTACCTTTCCATATGAGAGGGTTATTATTAGAAGTGGGGGGTTAGGAGGTTAAATCAAGGACTGAAATATTAAATTAATGGCGCCCCCGAGACGATTCGAACGTCCGACCTACCCCTTAGGAGGGGGGTGCTCTATCCAGCTGAGCTACGGGGGCAACGGGCGTAATATTACCATAAATTCTGTTGAAAAACGGGGTTAGTTTAAACTATTTCTTTTTCCTGTTGCCTTTTTTCACGATCCAGACGAAGAATAAACTGTTGTATATTACGTTGATGTACGGGGGATATATCTTCCAGACGGCCAGAGATGATAATATGGCCAACGGCATAGGAAATACGTTTGATTTCCATGGAACAGGTAATCACTTCATCCAGGTGCAGGGTTAAAAAAGGGATATTCATGCCTGTTTTTAAATCAAAATCTGGTGTTTCTTCAAGGCGTACGGAAACTCCACTGAAAGAAATATCATGCAGGAAACCGGCAATAAAATGCCCGGCATCGGTCTGCATGGTGGCTTGAATGCGTTTGCCGATAGGAATGCTGACACGATAGCTTTCACGGCGTTGAATGGAACGGATCTGCTCAGGAAAGTGCATAATAAAATAGGGGATGCCGTTTTCCTGTTCGGCACTTTTTAACAGGCCGTCCATGGTGAGAATGGCACCATCCAGACGGCTTTTTAAGGAGACTTTTTTCAATTTTCTAAGCTGCTCATTACCGACAGACGGCAGGAACTCATCTAGGTGAAGCAGTTCTTTGCCGGTATCTACTTTAATAATAGAAGTGTTGTAGGTATCCGGATCGGAGTCAAATCTGGCAGTAACAATAACAATATGTTCCTGCATCCTCCGTAACATGCGAGCAATGTCCTGAGGTGTGTCGATGACACTTTTTTGCAGTGTTTTTTTCGATTTATTCCAGGAACTGAAAAAAGCGAGGAGTTTAAACTTAAACACGAATGATTTTTCCTCCCGGTGAAGTCACTGGCTTGTTATCTTATAATACCTGAAAAAATTAAACAGAGGTATACAGGGCTGCTTTTTTCTGTTGACTGGTCTGGCCCAGGTAACTATAGGTTTGGGTAGTATTGGCTGATTGTCCAGTCAGGATCTGCAGAATCTGTTTAGTATGATGCCGGACAATGGCATCATGTTTCTGGGTAAGTAATTCGGTGACCTGTAACAGGCACTTGTGTTCTTCATTGAGGATATCTAGGAGCAACTGTTCATCCTGGCTGGAGCGGGTTGGGGCAGAGACGGTCTGATCCGAGGGTGTAAAAATAACTGTGTAAACGCTCATTGTGGTGGTTTAAGTCAGCAGAGGTTAAATGAACAAACCTGAAATACCACCTCCATAGTGAACAGCCTACCTTCCAAAGTCAGGCTATCAAGGAGCTTCCTTTCAGGACTCCTCCTTGACACCCTGCCTTTTCCAGGTATTTGCTCACCATGGGGGCGGAATTTCTCTTCGACTGAAGTCGACATCATTAACCCCCTGCCGGTCTGAACCATCTTTTGTTACCCTATAACAAGGAATACAACGATGAGTAAGACAATGAATAAAGACAAGTTACAGGCCCTGGCCAATGAACTGGCTAAAGATTTAAAAACTCCTCAGGATTTAAGCGACCTCAGTGCCCAACGGACTAAAATGACCGTTGAAGCCGCTCTGAATGCTGAAATGGATTATTTTCTGGATGAGGAAGAGGGCAATAGCCGCAATGGCTACAACCGAAAACAATTAAAAGGTGACCACGGTCAGTTTGAACTGAATACTCCCAGGGACAGACAGTCCAAATTTGAACCTCAGCTGGTCAAAAAGCGTCAGACCCAAATCACCGGCATGGATGACCAGATTATGGCTTTGTATGCCAAAGGCATGAGCACCCGTGATATTGTGGATACCTTTGAGGAAATGTATGGTGTGGATATATCACCCGCCTGGTCTCTCAGGTGACCAGCAGCGTCATGGAACGGATAGTGGAATGGCAGTCACGCCCACTGGAGCCGGTTTACCCCATTGTCTATCTGGACTGCATTGTGGTTAAAATCTGCCAGGATAAGAGGGTTATCAACCTGAATTCTGGATAAGAACTAAAAAATATTGAACTAAATGCCTGTTTCTCGATCAGCTCATTTAATGACCAAATCAAATGAATTTGAACAAGGAACAGGCAAGTGACTACTATAG